>NZ_JDWE01000048.1:19814-34985 GCF_000685765.2 Frankia sp. BMG5.23 | reverse complement strand
GTGCTCCTGCCACCCGCGTCGCGGTGTCGTCGTCGCCACGGACCCCCGGGTCGGGGCCGGCGGCGGACGGTCGCGCGGCGTCCGGGACCATCCGCGGTTCGGTGGCCCCGGGCGTCAGCGCCGGCACGGCAACCCCTCCGGAACAGGATGCCCTCCGGAACAGGATGCCCTCCGGAACAGGATGCCCTCCGGAACAGGACGGAGGGTCGGCTCGCCGGATGGCCGGCTCAGGCGTGGGTTCCGCCGGAGACGAGGGAGAGCGCGGCGGTCAGCGGATGGGCCGCCGCGCTGAACGCCGCCATCTGGTCGACCGACCAGGGGCTTAGCGCCCAGGGCGCGGCGGCGGCCACCCGGCGGTAGTCGTCCCACTCGACCCAGCGCCACTCGACCACCTCGGCCGGGTCCGGATCCGGGTCCCCGAGCGCCCGCGCCACGTAGACCGGGCAGACCTCGTTCTCCACGAGACCGTCGGCGGCGGTGGCGCGGTAGGCGAAGTCCGGCAGCGCGCAGTGCAGGTCGGTCAACTCCAGGCGGAGTTCCTGGCCTACCCGGCGCTCGACGGCCCGCGCCAGATCCTCGCCTGGGCGGGGATGCCCACAGCAGCTGTTCGTCCACACCCCCGGCCAGGTCCGCTTGTCGAGCGCCCGGCGGGTGACGAGCAGCCTGCCGGACGGGTCGAAAAGGTAGGACGAGAACGCCAGGTGCAGGGGGGTGTCGAGGCCGTGCACGGCGATCCGCGGCGCCGTCCCGCAGGGGCGGCGTTCGGCGTCGAGGAGCACGACCTCGTCGGCGGGCGGGACCGACGCGGTGTCACGCGACACCGTCTGTGGTGACGCCGCGTCACGCGGCACCGTCACGACGTCGGAGTCGGATCCTTGCGGGCTCACTGGTGGGCCTCACTTTCCGGTCGAAGGTCCAGTTTCCACTCGAAGGTCCAGTCGCTGGTTCGGTCGGTGTGGGGTGGGCGCCGGCGACGCTGTCGCCCGACACGCACGCGTCGTTCTCCTCCACCCGGGATCCAGTCGCCACATACCCATCCTCCCCTTCCTGCCCGCCGGCGCCGGTTGGCCACGTCCACGTCCGGGCAACCCCGGCCGTACCCCCGCCCCGGCGTGGGCGATCGCTGGTTCCGATCAAGGCAACGATGAGAGTGTGGACGCGGCGGAAGGACGATCACCCGCAGGTTTCCGCCGCCCGCCAGTGCCCGCCGTGCCAGCAGAGGATCGAGGATGACGGACATGGACCTGTCAGCCACTCTGAACAGCCTTGTCAGCAAGGGGGTGAGTGGTCAGGCTCCGACCCGGGACGAGGCCCTGGCCGTCCTGCGCAGTGACGACGACGATCTCTTGGACGTCGTCGCCGCCGCCTACCGGCTCCGGCGGAGGTACTTCGGCAGGCGTGTCAAGCTGAACTTTCTGGTGAACCTCAAGAGCGGACTCTGTCCGGAGGACTGTTCCTATTGCTCGCAGCGGCTCGGTTCGAACACGGGAATCCTGAAGTACACCTGGCTCAAGCCCGAGGAGGCCGCCGCGACGGCCGGCGCCGGCATCTCGGGCGGTGCCCGCCGGGTGTGCCTGGTCGCGAGCGGCCGCGGGCCGACGGACCGGGACGTCGACCGAGTGGCGGACACGATCGGCGCGATCAAGACCGCGCATCCGGACGTGGAGGTGTGCGCGTGCCTCGGCCTGCTGTCCGACGGGCAGGCCGCACAGCTGCGGGCGGCCGGTGCGGACGCCTACAACCACAACCTGAACACGGCCGGTGAGAAGTACGCAGACATCTGCACGACGCACACCTACAACGACCGGGTCGACACGGTGCAGGAAGCCAGGCACGCCGGCCTCTCACCCTGCTCGGGTATCATCGCCGGCATGGGGGAGAGCGACGAGGACCTCGTCGACGTCGCCTTCGCGCTGCGCGAGCTGGCCCCGGACTCCATCCCGGTCAACTTCCTCATGCCATTCGAGGGCACGCCCCTGGGGGCGGAGTGGAACCTCAACCCCCGGCAGTGCCTGCGCATTCTCGCCATGGTCCGGTTCGTCAACCCCACGGCCGAGGTGCGGCTCTCGGGCGGCCGGGAGATTCATCTCGGCTCGATGCAGCCCCTCGCCCTCTCGGTGGTGAACTCCATCTTCCTTGGTGACTACCTGACCAGTGAGGGTCAGGAGGGCCACCAGGACCTGAAGATGATCGCCGAGGCGGGCTTCACGGTGGAAGGCCTCAACACCGACGCCGAGGCGGCGCTGGCCATGGGCGCGGGCCTGGAGCGGGTCGCGCTACGTCAGCGCGGTGCCGGCACCGACCTGCCGCCCAACGCCTGATCCCGGCCTTCACCTCTCGACTGGCGGGGCGTCCGGGTGGCCAGCCGATGAACCCGGCTGGCACGGATACCACCCACGACGCCGGGAAGACGGTGGACTTCTTCGTCTCCTACGCCGGCGTCGACCAGGCGTGGGCGGAGTGGATCGCGGACACCCTGGAGAGGGCTGGCCGCCGCGTGCTGCTCGAGGCATGGGACTTCGTCCCCGGGTCGAACTGGCCTGCGCTCGTCCAGGCGGGACTGACCACCGCAGGCCGGCTCCTGGCGGTGCTGACCCCGGCCTATCTCGCCTCGGTCGGCGCGGCGGCGCAGTGGCAGGCGATCTGGGCGGCGGACATGGGCGGGCGGGGACGCCGGCTGATTCCGGTGCAGGTCGAGCCGTGCGAGCCCGGCACGCTCGGCCTGCTCGGCAGCCTCACCTGGATCGACCTGACCGACCTGGCCGGGCCGGGCGCCGCCGCAGCCGCTCGCGCCCGGCTGCTGGACGGGATACGTGCCGCCGTGACAGGGCAGGTGCGGTCGGTCAATCCCACGCCGCTCCCCACCCGCGACACCCGTGACACCCGCGACGTGCCCGCGGCGGCGGACGAGTCCGAACGGGCAGCGCGGTATCCGGGTCGGCCCCCGCTCGTGTGGGGGCTGCCGCCGGAACTGGTGCGTAACCCCCGCTTTGTCGGGCGTGCATCCGAACTCGCCGAGCTGCGCGCGCGACTGACGGGCTTCGACCGGGCCGTGCCCGGCCCCGGTTCCCCTGTGCCGGGGGTGCGGGCCCAGGTGGTGCATGGCCTGGGCGGGGTCGGCAAGACGGAGCTCGTCGTGGAGTTCGCCTACCGGTACAGCCACGCCTACGACCTGGTCTGGTGGATCCGCGGCGACAAGATGACGGAGGTCGTCGCCGGCCTCGCCGCCCTCGCGGCCCAGCTGGGACTCGCCCACGTGGAGGGGGACGAGGCAGCGGCCGCCGCGGCGGCCGAGGCGTTGCGCGCCGGTCGACCTCATCGCCGGTGGCTGTTGGTCGTCGACAATGCCGTTATTGGCAATGCCGTCATGGGCAACAACGCCGGTGCTACCGCCACCAACCCCTACCTGTCCAGGCTTCTGCAGGCCGCGGAGACCGCCGAGTTCGGACATCTCGTGATTACCTCGCGCAACCCCGACTGGGCCGGTCGGGCTACCGCAACCGAGGTCGCGGTGCTGCCCCGGAGGGACACGATCGATCTGCTGAGGAGGCACCGAGCCGCGCTGGAGGACGCCGAGGCTGAGCGGCTCGCGGCCGCGGTCGGGGACCTGCCGCTGGCGGCGGAACAGGCCGGAGCCTGGCTCGCCGCCAGCGGCATGACCGTTTCGGACTACCTGGCTGCGTTGCGCGTGGAGACTCGGGAACTCCTTACCCGCGGAAAACCGGACCGCTATCCGTTCATTGTCGCCGCGGCGTGGAACCTGGCCCTGGACGAGATCGGACCGGACGAACCGGCCGTCGTCGAGCTGCTGCAGCTGGCCGGATTCTTCGGTCCGGAGCCCATCCCGCTCGACCTGTTTCCCGCGCTGGTGGTGCTGGGGGAGACCAACGGGGAGCTGGGGGAGAGCAACGGGGAGGGGACGCTCTGGTCGGCGCTGAGCGCGGCCTGTTCCTCCCCGCTGCGCTGGGGGGACGTGGTCGCCCGCCTCCGTGCTCTCGGGCTGGGCAAGGTCGAACAGGGAACCATCACCTTGCATCGGCTGGTGCAGGCGGTGCTGCGGGACCGGGTTCCGACGTCGCGGCACCTGGAGTTCCGGGCCACCGTCGGCTGGTTGATGATCAGGGCCCTGCCCACCGCGATCCAGGGTAATCCGGCGGCCTGGCCGCGCTGGGCCGCGCTGCTCCCACACCTTCAGGCCCAGATCGAAGCCGAGCCGTCCCCGGCGGACGCGAACGCGGCGGGCATGCTGGGGCTGGGCAATCTGGCGGCGCTCTATCTCCAGGAAACCGGACAGCTCGCCGCCGCCGTGGACCTGCACACCTGGGTGCTGGCTCGAACCGAGCAGGTCGTGGGAACCGACCACCCCAACACCCTGGTTCTCCGGAACAACCTCGCCCTCGCCCTGCAGAAGGCCGGACGCATTTCCGAGGCCATCGGGTTGTACGAGCGGATCCTGGCGCGGGCCAGCCGCATCCTCGAATCCGATGATCCCAATCTGGGGATCAGCCGTAACAATCTCGCCAGCGCCTATTGGGCCGCCGGACGCATCGCGGAGGCCGTCGAACTGCTCGAGCAGGTTGTCGACGACGCTGGACGGATCCGTGGCCCGGACCATCGCGACACCCTGCTGGCCCGGAGCAACCTGGCCAACGCATACCAGACGGCGGGGCGCTTGGCGGAGGCGATCAGGCTGCACGAAGAGGTTCTCGTCGACGTCGTCCGGGTTCTCGGCCAGGAGCATCTCACGACCTTCCTCGTGCGCAACAATCTCGCCAGCTCCTATCAGGCCAGCGGACGGACGACTGAGGCCCTCGACCTGTACGAGCAGGTACTGACCGGCCGGGAAGGCGTTCTCGGCGACAACCATCCCGACACCCTGCTCTCCCGCAGCAATCTCGCCGACGCCTACCAGGCGCTCGGACGTCTGCCCGAGGCGATCGATCTGTACGAGCGGGTTCTCTCCGATGCCCGCGGTGTTCTCGGCGCCGACCATCCACACATTCTGATCACCTGGAACAACCTGGCCTGCGCCGTTGCGGCCGCGGGGCGCCTCGCGGAGGCGATCGACCTGTACGAGCGGGTACTGGCCGACCAGCGGCGTGTCCTCGGACCGGATCACCGCGACACCCTGACCTCGCAGGGAAACCTCGCCAACGCCTACCGGGCCGCCGGACGCACGAATGCCGACGCCGCTGATGGTGCCGACCCCGCTGATGGTGCCGACGCCGCTGATGGTGCCGGGGACTGACCATCGTCCGGGTCTTCCATGCTTTGCCGGGTGACCGATCTATGCGACCGGGAGACGGTGGATGAGGTGCTGGGCGGTGTCGACGACGAAGGCGGTGCCGTCGCTGTGGACGGTGACACCGAGCGGCCGCCGCAGACCTGTTCGGGCATCCGCGAAGATGCGGACGAGTCGATCGTGGGTGACGAGGCGGACCCGTCCCCGATCGGGGTCGGTGACCAGCAGACCGCCCGAGGGGGTGGGCGCCAGCGAGTGGGGTCGACCGACGTCCGCGATCCGGGCCGGGGCTCCGTCGTCGGGGGACGCGCCGTAGAACATCCCGGCGGCCGTGGAGATGATCCCGTCGGCGTCGACAGCCCGCAGCAGGTGATTGTCGGTGTCGGCGAGGTAGACATTCCGTCCGGGCGGGGCCGTGACGTCGTGCGGGCGCCGGAGCTGGGCGAACTGGGCGGGTCCGTGATCTCCGGACAGGCCGGGGACACCCGCCCCCGCCAGCGGTGCCGCCCGCAGATCCGGGTCGATCCGGATCACCTGGTGACCGCCGGTGTTCGCGACGTACACCAGGCCCGCCGCGTCGACGTAGACGCCGTGCGGATGCGCCAGGTTGAGCGAGGCGGCGTGCCGGGCGGCGGGGCCGGCCGGCGGGCCGTGACGGCCGGAGCCGGCGACGGTGACGATCCGACCGTCCGGCGCGACCCGGCGGATCCGATTATTGAAGCTGTCCGCGATGAACAGGGAACCGTCGGGGCCCAGGGCCAGCCCGCACGGGTTGTCCAGCTCGGCGTTGACGGCCGGCCCCCCGTCACCGTGCGGGCCGCTCTTGCCGGAGCCGGCCACGTGAACCGTCCGGCCGTCGCGTTCGATCCGGAGCACCCGGTGGCGTAGCCGTTGGGACACGTATACCGCACCATCCGGCGCGGCGACCACGCTGTACGGGTAGTCCACCCGCAACGGCGCGGACGTGATGTCGGCCGGGCGGAGGTCGCGCCGCGCGGTCCGGTTCAGGGACCGGCGCCGGATCACGCCGGCTGACCATCGGCGTGGTGAGGCGGTGGCTGGTGGCGGGACGGCTGACGGCGGAGTGTCCGGCGGTGTGCGGGCTGGTGGTGTGCGGGCTGGTGGTGTGCGGGCTGGTGGACTGCCGCGCGCCGCGTCGCGCACATCGTCGTCGAGCCGCAGCGGCAGCGGGCAGCGGGTGAGCCAGCCCGCACCGAGCGCATGGGCCGTCGCGGCGGCGAGATCCAGGGCGAACGCGCGGGCCGACGGCGGGCGTGCACCGGGCTCCTTGCGCAGCGCCCGGTCCACCACCGCGGCGATTGCCGGCGGCGCGGCGTCCAGTGGTTGCGGCGCGACGCGCAGATGATGGTCCATCAGCTGCGCCATCGATAGCGCCCGGACGAACGGTGGGCGGCCGCTGAGCAGTTCGTAGAGGACGATCCCGAGTGCGTACAGGTCGCACGCCGGTCCCGGCGGCCGGCCGTCGAACTGTTCCGGCGCCATGTAGACGGGGGTACCGACGAGCGTGCTCGGGGCCGCGCCGGAAGCGCCGATGAGCTTGGCGATCCCGAAGTCGGTGACCTTCAGCAGGCCGTCGGCGCTGAAGAGAATGTTGTCCGGTTTGATGTCGCGGTGCAGGATCCCGCCCGCGTGCGCGCATTCCAGCGCGGCGGCGGTCGCCAACCCGATCGCGCAGACGACGTCGACGGTCAGCCCGTTCGCCGCGCGGGCCCGCACGGTGCCGCCCGCCAGTCGTTCCATGACGAGCAGGCACAGGTCCCCGGATTCGACGTAGTCGTAGATGCGGACTACGTGAGGATGGTCGAGTCCGGCCAGCAGGCGCGCCTCCGCCAGGAACCGACCGTGGGCGCCGCCGTCCGCCGCGCTGGTCGACAGGACCTTGATCGCAACGGTTCGACCGAGCCGGCGGTGGCGACCCGCGAGGACGACGGCGTGACCGCCGTGCCCGAGCATGGCGGTCACCTCATAGGCGGGGAGCGCCTCGGCCACCCGGTCGGTGATGAACCGTTCCGGCTCCGGTCCGGTCAGCCGCACGGCGGATCGTAGTCGAGGCCCGGCAGGTACTGTTTCCATTCCTCGCGGGTGAGCGGGTCGCCGGCCCGCGCGCACAGCCGCGTGACGACGCTCGCCGGGTCGAGGTCCCAGACGAATCCGATCATCTGGTAGGGCGCTCCGACGATGAAGGCGGTGTCCGGGGCGAAGGCGACCGCAGCGAAGCCGTTGTAGCGGCCGCTGAAGGTGGCGTACGGCACCGGGTCGGCCGGATCGGACATGTCCCACAGCCGCACCACGCCGTTCGCGCCGCCGACGCCCGCCGCCATGAGCCGGCCGTCGGAGCTGAATTCGATGGAGTTGACGCCGGCCCCCAACCCGATGATCGAGGGCAGCGCGCGGGGGGCCCGGCGGTCCGTGACGTCCCACAGGGCGACCTTCGTGTCGAAGCTGCCGACGGCGAGGGTCCTTCCGTCCCGGCTGAAGGCGATGGTGATCAGGGCGCTGGTGAAGCCCGTGATCGTGCTGATGCCCGCCGGTCGGTCCGGTGTCGTGATGTCCCACAACCGGATGGTCCGGTCGCTGCTTCCGGACGCCAGGGTGCGCCCGTCCGGGCTGAAACTGACGGTGGCGACGTCGTAGCGGTGCCCTGCGAGGACGGACCGCCCCCGGGGCGTGGCCGGGGCGGAGATGTCCACCAGGGCCAGCCGGGCGCTCGTGCCGGCCAGCGCGAGGGTCCGGCCGTCCGGGCTGACCTCCAGGTCCTTGATCCCGCCGATGCCGGGATGGATGGTGGACAGCAGCCTGGGACGGTGGATGTCGGCGACGTCCCACAGCGTGACCATGCCGTCGAAGTCGGTGGCGTAGTCGAGGCTGCCGGCGATGAGGACCCTGCCGTTCGGGGTGAACCGGACGCTGCCGACCGCGGCGTTGAATCCGGTCAACGTGGCGGCCGGTACCGGCCGATCGGGGTCATGCGCATCCCACAGCCGGACGGTCTGCCCGTAGTCCCCGGTGGCTAGGACCCGCCCGTTCGGATGGACCGCCGTCGACCACAGGAAGCGGTGGTGCCCGACCAGCACCGGCCCCGGCACGTCCCACAGGCGCAGGGTGCGGTCGTCGGCACCGGAGGCGAGGGTTCGCCCGTCCGGGCTGAAGGCCAACGCCCACGGCTTCGACGCGTGCGGCAGGACCGCGATGGCGTCGAAATGGCGGGACGGATCGTAGATCTCGACCGCGCTGTTCACCCCCACGGCCACGAGGCCGTCCACGTTGACCGCCACCGCCTCGACCGATCGCACCTCGTCGATGACCTGGAGGGTGGTCGGCCGTCGCGGGTCGGTGAGATCGAAGACCCGCGCGGTGGTGTCGTCGCTGCCGGTCACCGCCGTCTTCCCGTCCGGGCTGATGGCGACCGCACGGACGGCCGTGTTCGCGCTGAGCACGACATTCGGGCCCGCCTCGCCCTTCAGCTCGCTCAGCTCCGCCGGGGCGGCGAGGTCCCGCACGTCCCACAGCAGGGCCCGGCCGTCGTCGCCACCGGTCAGCAGCTCGGTGCCGTCGGGACTGAACGCGACGGCACGGACGTTCGCGGTGTGGGCGGTGATCGCGCCGGCCGGCCGGATCGCGCTCACGTCGGAGACGTCCCACAGCCGCACCTGTGATCCGTACCCGCCGGTGGCAAGGACCCGGCTGTCGGAGCGGAAGGCCAGCCCGTGGATCGAGTCGGAGGCGCCGGGTAACGTCGCCGCGAGCACCGGGTGAGTGGGATCGGTGATGGTCCACAGCCGGACCGTCCGGTCGTCGCTCCCGGTGGCGACGAACCGGCCGTCCGGGCTGAACGCCACGGATTTCACCGCCAGCCGGTGGCCCCTGATCGTGCTGAGCGGGGTGCGGCGGGTGGGGTCTGACGCGGACCACAGGGCGACCGTCCAGTCGTCGCTCGCCGTCGCCACCAGCCTGCCGTCCCGGCTGTAGGCGACCGCGCCGATCGGACGGGTCTGCGTGCCGAGGTGACGGGTGGCGAAGCCGTAGTCGCTCGCGAACGTCGACAGCACGGCGCTGCGCGCCTCCGCCGTCGGCGCCAGGCGGTAGGCGACGGCGCCGAGCTGGGCGGCGGCCAGCGGGTCGGACCTGCGTAGCTGGTCGGCCTGCCGGCCGATCGCTACCGACAGCGCCCGGTCCCGCTCGCCGGCGATCTGGGCCCGTTGCCGGAAGGCGAACGCCATCGCTCCACCGGCGATCAGGGTCAGCACCGTGAGAGCGGCGACGAGCTGGTGCAGCCGCCTGGTCCGCCGGACCTCGGCCCGCCGCGCCGCCTGCTCGGCCGCGAGGGAGGCCGCCAGAAAGTCCCGCGCGACCGGGCTCAGTGCCGTCTGCCGCTGCCCGGCCTGCGCCCACTCCCGGACGGTCGCCAGCCGACTGCCGGCGAACAGGTAGGACGGGTCCCGCCCGCCGTCGTCCCAGGTGGCCGCGGCGTCGGTGAGCCGCTGTCGGGTCACCGCCGCGGCACGATCGACCTCGATCCACTCGCGCAGCCGCGGCCACGAGCGCAGCAGCGCCTCGTGGGAGATCTCGACGGTGTCGGCGTCCACGGTGACGAGTCGGGCGGCGACCAGCGCGTCGAGGACGGCGGAGACGTTCTGGGCTGACGCCGAGTTCTGGGCTGACGCCGAGTTCTGGGCTGACGCCGAGTTCTGGGCTGACGCCGAGTTCTGGGCTGACGCCGACGTGGACAGCAGCTCGGTGCGTGAGACGCGGCGGCGGGTGTCGTCCGTCCCATCCCCGAACTGGATCATCTGTAGCAGGATCTGCCAGGCCGCATCCTGGCCGGCCGCGTCCAGCGTGCCGAAGGTCTCCTCCGCCGTCCGGGCGATGGCCCCCCGTAGACCCCCGGCCCGCAGGTAACCGGCCACCGTCAGAGTGCCGTTCTCGCGTTCCCGCCAGGTGGCGCGCAGCGCGTGCGCGAGCAGGGGCAACGATCCGGGGTCGGCGACGACGCCGTGCTCGTCGGCGCCGATGTCGTGCAGCATCAGATCGACCAGGCCCGGCTCCACCGTGAGCCCTACCGCCTCGGCCGGCTTCACGATGGCGTCGCGCACCTCCGCCGCGGTCATCGGCCCGACCACGACCTGCCCCGTCTGGAGCGCGTCCACCAGCTCCGGATAGGCCGCGCACCAGCCATAGAAGTCGGCGCGGACGCCGATGACGACGACCGCCGGTGGACGGGTGGCCCCGTCCCCGCGGCACGCGGCGACCAGAGCGCGGATGAACGCGCCGCGCTCCTCCTCATCCGCGCACAGGGTGAACGTCTCCTCGAACTGGTCGACGACGATCACCACCCGCCGGGTCGGCGGGGTGGTCCCGCCGCCGGCGGCGGCCGGACGCAGGGCGAGCAGATCCGACAGCGCCCCGACGAAACGGGCGGGTTGCGAGACGACGTCGAGCCGTGCCGCCGCGAGCACGGACAGCCCGGCCGCCTGCGCCACCGTGCGGGCCAGCTCGCGGGCCGGGTGATCCGTGGGTGTCATCAGGACCTGCGGCCAACCGCGGGCGCCCGCCACTGCGCCCCGGGCGAGCGCCGGGAGCAGCCCGGCGCCCAGCAGCGACGACTTTCCCGAGCCGGAGGCACCGACGAGCACCAGCGGACCCGCGCCGTCCAGCCGTTCCTCCAGCCGCGACAGCGCCTCGGCCGTCGCTCGCTCCCGCCCGAAGAACCAGCGCTGCGTGCCGGCGTCGAACGAGGCGAGACCGGGATAGGGGCAGGCGGCCTCACCGGTGGTCCCCCCGCCGTCCGGTGCGCTGGGAAGCCCCGCCGGCTGTCGCGGGGTTGGAGTCACCACCGGGCCGGGGCCGTCGGTGAGCACGGTGGTCGGCGCCGGCTCCAGGTCGGCGATCGGCGGGGTGTGCGCGGCGTTGCCGGCGAGGATCACCCCATCCGACCAGGCGGCGGCGGAATGCAGCACTGCGTTCCCGGCCGCGGTGAGACGTTGGGCGAGCCGCCGGGTCACCTGCCCGACGCTCAGCTCGACCGGGCCGTCCGGGTCGCCGTTGACGAGGAGCCGGACCAGGCCGGCGGACAGCGGCGGTCCGTCACCCGCCATCGATCCGTCATCCGCGGCCGGCCCGGTGTGCGCGGCCAGCCCGGTGTGCGCGGCCGGCCCGGTGTGCGCGGCCAGCGGCGCGGTCAGCACGAGCAGCTCCACGCCGTCGCCGGCCGCGTTGACGCCGCCCCCCGCATCTTCACGAGGACCGGGAACATCCTCGCGAAGACCGGGAACGCGAGGTGGCACCGGCGGGACGGTGGAGTTGGCGACCGTGGTCCGCACCCACAGACCGTCGACGGCGATGAGCCGGGTGGCGGCCCGGCTCGTCGCCATCGTCGCCAGGACCGACGACAACGGCAGGGCCGTGTAGGCCAGGCGATGGGGACGGCTGTCCGACACGGCCGTCGCCAGATGGATCATCCCGTCGGCGTCGACGAGGACGATGCCGGCGTAGTAGACGAGGAGAGCCTCGGTGGCCTGCTCGACGGCCGCCGCGAGAGCCTCGCCGAGATCGAGCGGGGTCGCCGGGTCGACGACCGTGCGCAGGCTTTCCTCGGCCAGCCCGCAGCGCTCCACGAACACGCCGCCGACCGCCGCCACGGCCCGCGCTACCACGGCGCCGACCTCGCCCGCCCGGTCGACGCCGGGCCCACCGAGCCCGCCCGTGCCGACGACGAGAACCCGCGCACCGGCGGATCCCAGAACCAACCGCGACGTCCGCGACGTCGATGAACGAGCCACAGCTCTCGCCCTGCCCCCCGTGCCCGACATAAGCGGCCAGATGCCCCCGACCAGGTCATCCAGCTGGCGCATCAACCATAGATCAATCCGACGGCGCCCGGGCGGAATGCCGCGGAACCCGAACGTTATCCTCGGGGCGCGGCTGAGTCTGACCGTGCCAGTGCGTTGTCGCTGTGCTATGAGCAAGCCCCCCATGTCCGGCCGTTCCGGGCGAGGTCGCATCATCTGCGCGGTGAGCGAGAGCGCGGAGCTGAGCGCAGATGCGGTCGCCACTGAGGGCATCCCGCGACGATCATCTTCCTCGGTGAGGCCGGCCTCGGCGGGGCCGGCCTCCGCGCCTGGCGGCCCGGCGGCGCTGGTGCCGGCGCCGGCGGCCGGCCACCAAACCCGCGCCGGGGTCGGCAGGCCGTCCGTTGGGGAGCCGTCCCCCAAGGAGCCGTCCGTCAAGGAACCGTCCGTCGAGGAGTCGGATCTTTCCTCGGCGGTGAGCGGGGCACGCCGCGGTGACGAGGCGGCCTTCAGGCTGCTCTACCGGACGATCCAGCCGGGTCTGTTGCGGTACCTGCGGGTACTCGTCGGTGACGAGGCCGAGGATGTCGCGTCCGAGGCATGGCTGCAGATAGCCCGGGACCTGCCGTCGTTCCGTGGGGACTTCGACGGGTTTCGCGGCTGGGTAGCCACGATCGCGCGTCATCGCGCGCTCGACCAGCTGCGCCGGCGATCTCGCCGCCCGCGCGGTGACGTACCGGTCGAGACGGTGATGACGGAGATGGCCGCGCCCGATGACACCGCCGGCGAGGCGTTGGAGGCGATGTCCACCGAGGCCGCCATGCGCCTGATCGCGGGCCTGCCGTTGGACCAGGCGGAGGCGGTGCTCCTGCGGGTGGTCATGGGGCTGGACGCGAAGACCGCGGGGCGGGTTCTGGGCAAGCGCGCCGGCGCGGTCCGCACCGCGGCGCACCGGGGGCTACGCAGGCTTGCCGAACAGCTCGGTGATGGTGGGGGCACCGGGGTTGGTCGACCGGAGGCAGGTGAACCAGGTGAACATGGTCGGGGTGGCGGCGCGCGGCGATGACCATGGGCTCCGGCCAAGTGCAACACGGCCAGGTGTAACACGGCCAGGTGTAACACCGGTGAGGGCTTCGACGCTGAAGGACGTGAGATGAGCACACACCGACCCCGTCGGATCGGCCGGGGCGCCGCGGAGCGGATGCTTCGCGGCGGCCCGGTCAATGCGGGGGCCGGTGCGGATCCCCTTGCCGATCTGCTCGCCGCCGTGGCCGCTCCGGCCCGCGAGGGCGAGCTCGACGGTGAGGAAGCGGCTGTGGCCGCTTTCCGGGAGGCGCGTCTCGCTCACGTCACCCAGCCGCGGAGAGAGCCCATGTCCAAGTTGTTGCTCGCGAAGTTCCTGACCGCGAAGGTCGCCGCCGTGGCGGTCGCGGCCACGGCCGTCGGAGGCGTCGCCGCCGCCGCCGGCACAGGAGTACTGCCCGTCCCCGGTGTAGGTGGCAGCGCCGCTGTGTCCCCGGTGGCTACGCCCTCCGCCGAGGTGACCGCGCCGCGGGTCTCAGTGCCGAGCGCCGGTGCGTCCGTCTCGGCGTCCCTGCTCGCGCTGTGCCATACCTACACGGCCGACGCCGGCGCGGCTCTCAGTTCCCCGGACCTGAACGCGCTGGTCACTGCCGCTGGCGGCAGTGACCAGGTCGGCGCCTTCTGCGCGAAGGCCCTGCGGGCCGAGGCCAGCGCCGGGGTGGGTGCGGCCGCCGGGCCGGGCGGCACGGGTGCCGGCGCGCGGGTTCCGGGTGCGGGCGTGGGTGTGGGTGCCGGGCCGGGTGGTGCGGGTCTTGGCGTCGGGGTGGGGCCGAGTGCGGGTGTGGGTGCGGCCGCGGGGCCGGGTGGTGCGGGTCTTGGCGTCGGGGTGGGGCCGAGTGCGGGTGTGGGTGCGGCCGCCGGGCCGGGCGGCACGGGTGCCGGCGCGCAGGTTCCGGGTGCGGGCGTGGGTACGACCGCGGGGCCGGGTGGTGCGGGTCTTGGCGTCGGGGTGGGGCCGAGCGCGGGTGTGGGTGCGGCCGCCGGGCCGGGCGGCACCGGTCTCGGCGCTAGCGTGGCGCCGTCGGTTCGTCGCTGACCGGTAGGTGTCCCAGGAGGGCCCCGGCAGGCCAGGAGGGCCCCGGCCGGCCTGGAGGGCCCCGGCCGGCCTGGAGGGGGCCGGCCGGCCTGGAGGGGGCCGGCCGGCCCCCGGGGTCGGGGTTCAGGCGGCGAGCCCGTGCCGTGCGTCCGCTGCCTGACAGCTGACGACCAGTTCGGCGTCGCGGGAGGCCTCCAGCAGGCCGAGTGCCACGAACCGGTGGACCAGGTCGGGATGCAGCCCGCCGCGGCTGGCGACCGTCTCCACGGTCAGCTTCCGGGCTGGTGCCAGCGGGTAACGCGGCCGGGTGGTCGACGGCGCCGTCCGCTGCCGCGACGGGAATGGAGTGGTCATCGCCGGGATCCCTTGCTCGGATCGGACTTTCTGGGGTCGGAGTTCCTCAGGTCGGAGTTCCTCGGGTCGAAGGTCCAGGTGGCCGCCAGTTCTCCGAACAGCGCCCGCTCCCGGTCGGTCGGCCTCGGCGGCACTGCCACGCTGACCTCGGCTTCCTGGTCGGCGCCCGGGATCGGCCCGGGGCGCCGCCGCCGAGAACGTGCCGCCGAGGCCGAGTGTTACGCCATCAGATGGCTTCCCGATCCACCGGCGCCTCAAAACCACCCACCTGAGCCTCAAAACCACCCGCCGGGATCCCACCAAGCCGATCAGGTCGGTCCTCCGGGAGAAGGCACGCATCAGCGGTGAACCACGGTGGCGGGTTGGCACGGGTCGGCACGGGGGGTCGGCATCTGTGCTACGGTCCACTCCGCCTCACTTAAAGAGTCGGTCCGATTACCGATCGTGGTGATGTGGTGAAGGGTTCCTCAGACCTGGCCAGCGGTCTGTTGGAGGCGGCACCGGACGCGATCGTCGCCGTCCGGGACGACGGGGCCATCGTCCTGGTCAATACGCAGGCCGAGCGGCTGTTCGGCTACACCCGCGACGAGCTGGTCGGCCAACCGGTCGAGATCCTCATCCCGGTCGGTGTCCGCGCCGTCCATCCT
>NZ_JDWE01000048.1:0-19519 GCF_000685765.2 Frankia sp. BMG5.23 | reverse complement strand
CACCCGCGACGAGCTGGTCGGCCAACCGGTCGAGATCCTCATCCCGGTCGGTGTCCGCGCCGTCCATCCTGATCATCGGAACCGCTACTTCGCCGCCCCCCGCCCCCGGCCGATGGGTGCCGGCCTCCAGCTCGCCGCCCGCCGCCGCAACGGCAGCGAGTTCCCCGTGGAAATCAGTCTCAGCCCGCTGGAGACCGAGGAGGGAATACTCGTCTCCGCGGCGGTCCGGGACGTCACCGACCGCCTCGAAGCCCAGGCCGAGGGGGAACGGTTGCGCGTCGAGGCGCAACGCCGCAACTTCGAGGCCCAGCTCCACCAGTCCCAGCGGTTGGAAAGCCTCGGCCAGCTCGCCGGCGGGGTGGCGCACGACTTCAACAACCTCCTCGGCGTCGTCATCAACTATGCCTCGTTCGTCGCCGAGGAGGTCGCCCAGGCTGCCGCCACACAGACCGCGGGCGGACGGTGGAGCGACGTGCTGCGCGACATCGAACAGATCCAACGCGCCGCCGACCGCGCCACCGCCCTCACCCACCAGCTCCTCACCTTCGGCCGCCGCGAAACCGTGCAGCCCCGGGTACTCGACCTCAACCAGGTCGTCACCGACCTGGAGAACCTGCTGCACCGCACCCTGGGCGAACACATCGAGCTGCACATTCATCTGCAACCCGAGCTGTGGCCCATCCTGGCCGACCCCGGCCAGATCGAACAGGTCCTGACCAACCTTGCCGTCAACGCCCGCGACGCCATGCCCGACGGCGGCGTGCTGACCATCGACACCGCCAACATCACGATCGATCCGGACTACGCGGGCGAACGCCCGGGCGTGAAAGCCGGCCCGCATGCCCGGATCCGCGTCTCCGACAGCGGCACCGGCATGCCCCCGGAGGTCCTTGCCCGGGTCTTCGAACCGTTCTTCACCACGAAACCCAAGGGGGAAGGCTCCGGCCTCGGCCTCGCCACCGTCTACGGGATCATCAGCCAGGCCGGCGGAAACACCGACATCTACTCCGAACCCGGGGTTGGCACCACCATTCGCTGCCTGCTCCCCGCCACCGCCGCCATCACCACGGACGCCGCCGGTCAGCCGGACACCACGACCGGCACTCCAGCACACGCGGGCGAGACCGTCCTGCTCGTCGAGGACCAGCCCGCCATCCTCGAGGTCACCCGCCGCCTGCTTGCCCGCAACGGCTACCAGGTCCTCACCGCTACCTCCGCCGACGAGGCCCTCCCCCTCGCAGCCGACCACCCCGGCCCCATCCACCTGCTGCTGACCGACGTCATCATGCCGCGCCTGCAGGGCAAGGAACTCGCCAGCCGGATCCGCTCCACCCGCCCCGAAATCCGGGTGCTCTACATGTCCGGCTACGCCCACCCGGTCCTCGCCACCCAGGGGAAACTTGATCCCGGTGTCATCCTGCTCGAAAAGCCCTTCTCCGAACGGGTCCTGCTCGCCAAAGTCCGAGATGCCCTCAACTCTTCGACCTGACCAAGAATCAACCAGGACCCACCTCAACGGCCGGGATATTTCCTTTCTTCCCCGTTGATAAGAAATATCCGTCAGCCGGCGCTTTCGTCGTCGCTTGTCCTGCCGCGTGGCCCTGGCCGCGGATGGTGGTTTCTGCGGTTGACAGTCTCTGCCCGCGTCATAGGCTCAGCCGTGGGACGGATGCCCGACCGGGGTAGAGTGATGATAATGAATCAGCAGGAAGCGCAGCAGGTGGAGCGCGTGCTGCGGCAGAACTGGCAGCAGATCCGATACCAGATCCTTGACCAGTTCGCCGAGGTAAACTCGTCGGACCTGGACGCAGCCTCGAGCGTTGACGACCTTGTTCAGCGCATCGCCGACAGGTCGCACTACAGCGACAGGTATGTAGAAAGCAGGATACGCGAGCTGGTGGGTGTTGCGGCGGGCGCCGGCACCGGTCCGGCGGCGCAACCCACCGCCGCGGCGGCGGCCACAGCCGAGCAGGCCCCAGCGCCAGCCGCGGCCGAGCAGCCGGGGGCCGGGGGCCAAGCGGAGCAGTCCGTGGCCGAGCAGGCCGGGGCGGAGCAGGCCGGGGCGGAGCAGGCCGGGGCGGAGCAGGCCGGGCAGCGGTTCGGCGGGCAGCAGCCGTTTACCGCGGGCCAAGCGGAGCAGGCCGGGGCGGAGCAGGCCGGGCAGCGGTTCGGCGGGCAGCAGCCGTTCGCCGGGGCGTAGCCGCCGAGGCAGACCGGAGGGTGGGGCGCCGTCCAACGATGGAAAGCACCCCACCCTCGGGATGTCCGCGGTAGAGGAGTACTCGAAGGCGCCTTCGAGTGGCTGGGGGTGCTTTCCTACCCGGGATCCGCCGCCCGTCATTCCTCAGTGCCCGACGGCGGCAGTGCCCGACGGCGGCAGTGCCCGACGGCGGCCGACTCCGTGTCGGTGGATCGGCATCGGCCCACGCAGGCGGGCGCGACAGGTCGTCGGTCGGAGCCGGCGGGTCCGCCACCCACCGTTCGACTCGGGTGCGGACCTCGTCAGCGAGGAGGAACTCGGGCCGGATCAAGCCCAGCGCCCGGTAGAATTCGCCCGCGACGTAAGCGTCGTCGACGGCGGTGGCGCGCACCATGCCCAGGTATTGTGCGCCCGCCCGCTCTTCGGGTGTCGGGGCGGGCATATTACGGCTTTCCGTCACGGGAAAGACCAGGTCGGATGCGGTCGCGGCCTGCCAGGCGAACGAGGTGACGGCCATGACGTCGTCGTGGAGACGCTCGACGGCCGTGTCCAGATCGTCCGCCTGACGCAGGCGGTCGCGCAAGGCCACCGCCTGCAGGACGGCCGCGGTCATGCCTTGGCCGTACACCGGGTTGTATACGGCCACCGCGTCGCCGACCGCGATGAACCCCTGTGGCCGCCGAGCCAGCTCGTTCCAGCGGCGGAGCCGATTCACTGACATCCTCGTCGTCCTGATGTCGGTGACGGGCTCGGCACGTTGCCACATCTCGTGCAGGACGGGGGTGACGGCGGTCCGGAGAAACTCGTCGAAGCCCGCCGGGTCGCCGGGCGGGAAGTCACGGCTGGTCCCGACGGCCATGAGGCCATAGAGGTTGTTCTCCTCCGGCAGGAGGAACGCACCTCTGGTGTTGTGCGGTGCCGGTGGCGCGCACACTGCCCGTAGGTCTCCCGGTAGGGCATCCTCGGGCAAGTGGCAGTGCACGGTGGCGTAACCGAGGAACGGTTGCACCGTCGACTCCGGCGGGGCGTCGAACCCGGCGTCGGCGAGCCAGTGCGGGGAGCGAGATGCGCGGCCGCCGGCGTCCACCACAAGCTCGGCCTCGATCAGTCCGCCCAGACCGTCGAGGTCGTCGCACACGACCGCGTCTACCCGGTCGCCGCCGGCCCTGCGCAGGCCGATGGTCTCGGCGTGGCGGAACCGGACGTTCGGTAGCCGGCGGGTCAGCGTCCGGATGGTGTGCTCGGTCAGGGCCCGCGTGCCGAACACGGACCGCATGTCGGATGGCGCACGCCGGATCCAGCCTTCGGGAAAGAAGTAGGCGACGTCGCGTTGCGGGTCATACGGCGGCGCGCCCTGGTCGGTCATCGCGACCGTGAAGCCGCCGTAGAGTTCGTCGAGCGCCGATGCGCCGCCGAACAGCAGGCCGTGCAGATGAGGCGCCTGCGGGACGTTGCGCCGTTCTTCGACGGTTGTCGGCAGGGCGTCTCGGTCGAGAATGGTGACCGCGGCGAAGTGTTCGCTCAGCACGCGCGCCGCGGTGAGTCCCGCAATACCTCCGCCGACGATGACGGCATGGTCCCGCTGTACAGGCATTCCTACCTCCACTCCCGATCTTTCGATTAGGAATCGTAACAGGCGAGGGAGGTCCCGGGCGTGGAATGCCGCCCCGGCAGGAAAGATGCGCGTCCACGGCATTGCCGGTTCCGCGACGTCGGAGTTGAGGAAGCCCTCCACCACTCGCAGCGGCACGCGCAGAAGCGGGTCATCTCCGTCTGCCGGTAACCATAAAGATGATCATGGACCCGGGCCGGCCGGCCCCTGTCCAGCCGGGCGGGTCTGGTTGGAGCAGTGGGATCGATCCCGTGTGCCGGTGGCGGGTTCCTGGCGGGATATAGTGGCTTTTTCTGTGCTAAGTGAGGCCGCTCGACGTCGGGACACTGCCTCACACCCTCTTCACATCGGCGGGATGGCAGCGTGGGCTCGACGCAGGTCCCCGACGTGTAGCCGGGAGCCCCGTGTCCACCGTGCCTGCTCTAAACTTCCTCGATCCGGCACCCATCGAGTCAGAAAGCATATCGATGCCGCCTTCATCGCACAGTCGGACCCGCGCGCGGGAGCCCCTTGCGCCTAAAGTGCCGGAAATCACGGCTCTGTTCTGGGTGGTGAAGATTCTGACCACCGGCATGGGTGAGGCGACCGCAGACTACCTTGCGCATGTCAACTTGGTACTCGCAGCTGTCATCGGTACCGTCGGGTTCACGGTCGCGCTATGGCTGCAGTTCCGCGCCCGGCGCTATTTCGCCCCCGTCTACTGGTTCGCCGTGATGATGGTGGCGGTCTTCGGCACCATGGCCGCCGACGGCCCGCCCATCGGCCATGTCGGCTCGGCGATCTTCTATACCATGCTCCTCGCAACCGTCTTCTTTCTCTGGCGTCGCGCTGAGGGAACGCTGTCGATTCACAGCATCGTGACCCGCCGCCGGGAGACTTACTACTGGCTGGCGGTGCTCGCGACCTTCGCCCTGGGCACCGCGGCCGGCGATGTGACCGCGACCACCATGCACCTGGGCTTTCTGGCCTCGGGCATCGTGTTCACGGCGATCATCGCGGTGCCCGCGGTTGCCTGGTGGCGGTTCGGGTTGAACGAGGTCGTCGCCTTCTGGCTCGCCTACATCGTCACGCGGCCGCTCGGTGCGTCCTTCGCCGACTGGCTCGGTAAGCCTCACTCGCACAGCGGTGTCGGCTTCGGCGACGGACCGGTCAGTGGTGGCGCCACTATCATGATCGTTATATTGGTCGCCTACCTGGCCGTTACCCGCAGGGACGTCCAGCCCAATACAATTCGGTCCGCCGACCTCCTCGTTCCTGGTATGCAGCGAAGCAACACCGGAAGTAATACCGCGAGCGGCAACGCCCGGTCCGCGACGATCCCAGGCCCTGCCCGTCCGCCGGGCCAGCAGGCCCAGGTCGACTAACCCGGCCCGACCACCCCGGCCCGACCGTCATTGATCGAAGCGATCGGCGTCTCCGCTCTCGGCCGGCCATGGCTGGCGCCGAGAAGCGACTGAGCGAGCTCTCCATAAGGCCTATTACGACCCGCGGCGTACCCCCGGGGCGAAGTTCATGGTCACCCTGCCCACGAGACGCCCAGGACCGCCAGCCAGATCATCAACCCCAATCGCACGGTTCCGGGGGGTGTGGCCATGACCGCGGCGGGCATGGCAAGCTTGCTCGCTGTGGCAGCAGAGTGCGAGGTGGACAGCGGGACGGCCCGGTTGGGCCGAGCCGTCGTGTTCGCCTCGTCCTCGGTGTGTCTGGCCTGGGCCGCGCACGTCTCTGGCGGGGCGCCGCGGCCAGCCGCTGGGATCATGCTGGTTGCGGTCCTCCTCCTCACCCGGGTGGCGTTCGGGCTCGCGGACCGCGAGCGAGGAGTCGCTGCGCTGCTCGCGGGTCTGGGGGCGACGCAGATCGCCCTCCATGTCACCTTCGTACTTGCGCATCCGCACACCCACCTGGCCAGCGGTCCGAGCCTGGATGTTCCGATGACGGCGGCCCATGGCATTGCCGTGGGCTGTGTGGGGTTGATGCTTCGTCACTCCGAGCGGGCTGTGTGGTGCGCGGCCGGACTGAGGCCGCGCACCGTCGTGGCCCTGTTGCTGTATCCGGTGACCGTCGCCGTCGTTCCGCCTGTCCCACCCACCGTGAAGATCAACCTTCGGAAGCGGGTGCCGAGACCGCACGCTCGCCCCCTTGGCCGTGGCGCACGGCGCCGGGGACCACCCGCTTCCCCTTTTCCGGGGTTGACGTCACGGCGAGCGTTGATGTCACGGCGAGCCTGGTAGACGAGTTCCGCTGGCGGGCTCATCTGCCCGACGAACGACCCCGGCGCGAGCAAGGCAAGGCATCTTCAGGTGGTCCCACGCGCCGTGGGACGTTCGAAGGGATCTTATGTACCGCAACGTTCGGCGTGCCGGCATGCTTGCCGGCACTGCCGCGGCAGCGATGTTCCTCCTAGCTGGACCGGCGTCCGCCCATGTCACGGTGCAGCCGCCGACGGCTGCCGCGGGCAGCTACGCCACCTTGTCGTTCAAGGTCCCCACGGAGAAGGACACCGCGTCCACGACCGGGTTGGACGTCCAGCTTCCTACCGACACCCCGATCGCGTCCGTGTCGGTCCAGCCCAAGGCGGGGTGGACATACAAGATCACCAAAGCGGCCCCGTCGAAGCCGCTCATGACGGACGACGGAGAGGTCAAGGAGATCGTTACCAGGATTGCCTGGACGGCGCAGGGGGATGGCGGGATCAAGCCCGGGGAGTTCGACACCTTCACCGTCTCCGCCGGGCCGCTGCCCGAAAACACCGACCACATTGTGTTCAAGGCATTGCAGACCTACTCCGATGGTTCGGTCGTGCGGTGGGTCGATGTCGCCGCCCCAGGCGCCCAGGAGCCTGAGAAGCCGGCGCCGGTCCTCACGCTGACGGCATCCTCCCCGGGGTCCGGTGGGCCTGGCGCGGCCGCGGCGCGGTCGGACGAAGCCGCATCGGCCTCCGACGATTCCGACGGGACGGCGCGTGGCCTGGGGATTGCTGGCCTTGTCCTTGGCGCACTCGGGTTGTTGGCCGGTGGATTCGCGCTGATCTCTTTGCGACGGCGCGCCTAACCGTCGTGCGCCGCATCCTGGTGGTGGCCGTGACGTTCCTGGTCATGGCCACCACCTCCATCGGTTTTGGCCTCGGGGTCCCGCCGGCGTCGGCGCATGCCCTTTTGACGGGTAGCGACCCCGTGGACGGCGCGGCACTTGACGTCGCACCCACACGGGTAACCCTTGACTACAGCGAGTCAGTACGGGTCTCGCGCGATTCGATCCGGGTGCTCGATTCCGCGGGTAGGCGGGTCGATGATGGTCGTGCCGGATCTGGTCCCAAGGCGTCGCAGGCGACGGTCGCGCTCCGGCCGGGGCTGCCGAACGGCACGTACGTGGCGAGCTGGCGTGTCATCTCGGCGGATAGTCATCCTGTTTCCGGTGCGCTCGCCTTCGGTGTGGGCGGGCCGCCGGATGCCGCCGCCGCGGCGGCCTCCGGCACATCGGGCTCCTCGACGGTGGGCGTCGTCTTCGCCATGGCGAGATTTCTCGGATACGCCGCGACGGCCCTGTTGCTGGGCGTCTGTTTCTTTCTGATCGTGCTCTGGCCGACAGGTCTTCGTGCGGCCGGTCCCGGCCGGCTGTTGATGGCAGCGTGGGGATTATCCGTTTTTGCGGCATTCGCGCAGCTGCTGCTGCAGGGCCCCTACGCTGCCGGGCTCGGCCTCGGGGGACTCGGGCAGTGGTCGGTTCTGTCGACCACCCTGGCGGATCGGTTCGGTCACCTGCTGCTGATCCGTCTGCTCGCTCTGGCTTTGATGGTGCCTCTCGTGCGGCGGCTGTTGCGAACCGGGTCGGTGGATCCGCGGGGAAACGGGGAGCTCGCCGGTCTCGGTGTCGTGGTGGCCGTGACGCTTGCCATGATCGGTCATGCCAGCGTCGGCGATCTGGCTTGGCTGGCTACCACCAGCACGACGGTGCATGTGATCGCCATGTCGGTGTGGATCGGTGGTCTGGTGATGATTGCCGGTTTCCTGGTGCGCCGCGCATCGGCCACCGAGCTGGCGGAGATCCTTCCCCGGTGGTCGAAGATCGCGGTTGTGGCCGTTGTCGCCGTGATGGTCAGCGGGGTCTTCCAGGGCTGGCGTGAGGTCGGCCCGCCACGGGCCCTGATTGATACCAGCTATGGTCGACTGCTGGTGTACAAGGTGTGGTTGGTCCTTGGAATGATCGCTCTCGGCGCTCTGGCGCGGCGGTGGGTCCGCCGGCAGTACAGAACGAACAGAAATCAGCCGGCCGGCCGGCCGGACCGCTCGTCGCATGCCGTTCTGCTTGCCGGGCTGCGCCGGGGTGTCATGGCGGAAATCGTGCTCGGGGCTGTCGTGCTGGGGATCACGGCTGGGTTGGTGAACATGGTACCGGGACGTACCAGCTATTCACCGCCGTTCTCCGACACCACCTTCGCGGGTCCGATGACGGTGAAGGTGAGGGTCTCGCCGACGCGGGTGGGCGCCCAGACCCTGGACGTCCAGGCCACGGACCCGAGCGGCAAACCGCAGAAACTGGTGGAGGCCAGTGTGGCGTTGTCGTTGCCGGCCGCCGATCTCGGCCCCTTCACTGTTCCGCTGAGCCTGGCCGCGCCGGGCCATGCGCGGAGCGACGGGATCCGGGCGCCGTTGCCCGGTGAATGGCAACTTCGGCTCACGCTCCGAGTGAACGACTTCGACCAGTACGTGACAACCGTGTTCTACCAGGTCCGATGAAGGGACTCGTGAACGATGAAGGGCTGGTGAACGCTGGGCGGCGGTACGTGGATCGTCCGCCCGGTGCGTGGACCGTCCCGCACGGAGGCGGTAAGCGCTTCCGTGATAGCTGATCGGAATGGTTCGATTGGCGTGTGATATCAGGGTTGTAATGATCGGCCAGGCAACCCATGGTAGAGCGGCAAAGGCCTGCGAGGGAAGCTCAGAAGGAGTCCATCCATGCCGACCGCCACCGCTGACAAGTCCCATAGCTTCGATGTTTTCCAGCACTACGAGCGCCTCCAGTGGAAGGTTTCCGACCTCGGGCTGGAAAACGTCCGGAGTGACCTCGTTCATCCCGTCTACATCTCGCTTGTCAAGGGCGTTGTCATGGGCGAGGCGACGTCTCTCCCCGGGCTGCACGGTTTTCTCAGCGAGTTCCACGACGACTACGACTGCTCGGCCTTCGTGGCCATCTGGGCCTACCAGGAGCTTCAGCATCACTACGCCTTCCGGGCCTGGCTCAAGGCGGTGGGTGTCCACATCGACCAGGACAAGATCGAGGCTCTGCGTGAGCCGTACGAAGCCGGTATCACGCCGAGTGCGACCCTGACCACGAACGTGATCTCTGAGATCATCGTCAACACGGTCTACCGGGCGATGTCGGAGTGGGTGGAGGAGCCCGTGCTGGCCGACCTGTTTCTCCGCGCAAGCCGCGACGAAGCAGGGCACGCCCGCGAGTTCCTCTTCTACTTGAAGCGTCGTCTGGAACTCCACCCGCACGAGCTGAGGTCAGTCCTGGAAAGGATTCATTTCTACGTTACGAGCCCGCGGCTCAACCACCCGGTCGGTGTCTACAAGCATCAGCGCGTCGAGGAGATGCAGGGGCACGAGACCGTCGACGACGTGATCGATGTCTATCTCCAGTTCTCTCCGCCGGATGCGCTGGAAAAGCTCCAGGCCAAGCTCCGGCGCATGCTCGGAACGGCGGTCGGCCGGGACCTGAGCCGAAACTCCGGCATCCGCCACGCGATGGCCGAAATAGTGGCCTGAGGCATCGAATCTGAGAACGTCGTTCCCAGACCCGATCGGATGCGGGGGCGACGCGCGACGACGGCGGCGCCCCGGATCACGTGCGACGCCGTCGGCAGGGCGCGCCGTGACCAATTCTCTGCCGGAGGAACCGATGCACATTCACCCGACCGCTCCCTCCCAATCCTCGGCCGACGAGGAATACCTGCCGGTGCCTTGGGCGGTCCTGGAGAGCTACCGCTGCTTCGGCTGCTCACCGCACAACGCAAACGGCCTGCGCCTCCGCTTCGCCTTCCGTCCCGACGGGATCGCCACCCGCTTCAGGCTGGACCGCACTCACGAGTCGTACCCGGGGGTCGTGCACGGCGGTCTCATCGGAGTCATCTGCGACGAAACCATGGGAAACCTGATCGTTCTGCGAACAGGCCTCACCTCCTTCACCACCGGGATGCGGCTGCGGTACGTCACCGCGATGCGGGTGAACACCGACTACCAGTGCGTCGCCCGCCTACAGGCCGGCACGGCTGAGCCGGTCTCCAACCCGACGGGCGGTCCGACGGGCGGTCCGACGGGCGGTCCGACGGGCGCGGGCGGCCTGGTGCGTGCCGAGGCCGAGATCCTCGACGCCGCGGGCAGTCTGGTGGCTGCGGCGAGCGCGACCTACCGTCCGACATCGATGAACATCGCGCGGCAACGCCTGGACCTGCGACCGGACGAGTTCGACCGTGTCGCGGAAGCCATCACCGCGGCCCAGGCCGCCCAGGCTGCTAACGCTGTCCAGGCTGCTAACGCGGCCCAGGCCGTCGGCGGTCAGGGCTGAATAGTCCCTCTCACGCGCCTCAACCGACACGGCGAATGACCGAAGGAGTCATGATGACACCCTCCCGCGCCGAGATTGTCAGTACTGTCACCGCCATCCTCGCTCGCGAGCTCGGGATGTCAGCCGACGCGCTCACTCCCGACCTCGACCTGCGGGCCGTCGAAGGCGCGGACTCGGTGAAGGTTCTGGTCATGATCTCCCGCATAGAGCGCACGTACGATATCGAGATCGAGGATGAGGACGTCTTCGCCCTGAGCTCCATCAACGACGTCGTCCGTATCGTGCTCGCGGCGCTCGAGACGGCGGTCTGACAACAGGAGAATCATCGTGACCGTATCGAACACCGTTACGTCAGCTACCTCTGCTCAGGAAGCGGGGCAACGCCGTCCTGCCCGGTCCGACCGCTCTTTTGCCCGTCCGGTGCTGCCGCCGCTGCTGCCCGCCTCCGACCTGGCGGCGGCGGTCACCGCGTTTCACTCTGCCGGGTCCGCCGCCCGCCGCTGGGACGTCGAATCGGCCTTCCGGTGGGACGAGGCCGAGGCCGACCGGCTCACCGAAGGCCAGCGCTCAGCGGTCCGCTTCATCACCCTGATCGAGGACCATCTCCCCGGCTATTTCGACCTCTACGAGCGTGCGTTCCCGCTCAACTCCGACGTTGACCTGGAAACCTTTATCCATAACCGTGAGCTCTACCATTTCACGGTACGGTGGGCCCAGGAAGAGGACAGCCACGCCCGGGCCCTGTTCCGTTACCAGGTCGCCGCCGGTATCGCCGAACCGGAGGAACTGCGTCGGGAACTGGCGGCTGAGGGCCGTAAGAAATTCGATCTGCCACTTGACCACGCGGTCTCGTTGTTCGCCTACGCACTCGTGCAGGAGAAGGCGACGCAGCTCTATTATCAGCAGCTACGCACCGTGGCCGGCGATCCGGTCCTGGCCGACGTCCTCACCCGACTCGCCCGCGACGAGTCGCGCCACTTCGCGTTCATGGCGGATGTAGTCGAGCGGTACCTGCGCCGGGAGGGCGACGCCGTGGTGGAGCCAATCCGCGAGGTCATTGCGACCTTCCGGATGCCACTGGCCGACACCATCCGCGGCTACTGGCGATGGGCACTGCGGATCCGGGAAGTCGCCCACTACGACCACACAGATGCCTACGCTCACCTCATCCGGGTCGTGAACCGCGCCGTCAACGCCCGGTCCGACCGGGTGAATGAACTGGTCACCTTTATCGACGCATGCCGGACCGCTCCCGTCCCGGCCTGAGCCTGTGGGATGCCAGAAGTCGTCCTGGGCCTGTGACCTGGGCTGATGCGGCGGAGCGGGCAGACGGCGAGATCGCCGGTTCGCCGCGGTGTCCGCGGGGTGGGACGGCGGATCGGCCCCCTAACCGCTCGATTACCAGACGAAACGTTACGTATCGGCCCGTTCCGGGATATGTCGCGCAGCGCCGCAAAATCCGAGGTCGCGGCGTTTTCGGCGCCGGAATGGCAGGCCTCGGGAGCGGCTCGTCGAGGGTCCGCGGGTAGACCGGGGTTTTGTCGGTAGTGACCTCGACCGGGCGGCGCCCATACGCCGGCGCCCATACGCCGGCGCCCGGTCGAAGAACCGGCGGGCAGTCGTCTGGTCGCGGCGGGTACTGGGGTACTGGTGAGAACATCGATGACCCGCCCGTGCTGGTCGACCGCCCGGTACAGGTAGGTCCATCGGCTGGCGATCTTGACGTGGGTGTCGTCGACATACCACCTGTCGCCCGGTTGGTGCCGGCAGGGCCGGGCCGCGTCGGCGAGCAAGGGCGTAAAGCGAGGAGGTGTACTCGCGCGGCACGTGGCTGACCACGACGCAGGGCGCGCCTCATCGCGTCGCTGCGTTCTCGGGTATGTCGACGGGTCCACCATTGATCTCAACGAATTGTCTTTGGAGGATCAACGCGCTTAGGGGCTGTTGTGTCGCGTGCCTCTCCGGTGGCTCTGGGTGGCGGGGTTAGACTCCGACCGGCGGGCCGTTGTGGGCGAGAGGGGACTGGGATGCCGACGGATTCTTTTGTTCACCTCCATGTGCACACTGAGTATTCGATGCTGGACGGTGCGGCGAAAACGGGCCTGCTTTTCAAGGAAGCGGCGAAGTTGGGGATGCCGGCCGTCGGGATGACCGACCACGGTAACATGTTCGGTGCCTACGAATTTTATCAGGGTGCGAAGTCCGCGGGTGTCAAGCCGATCATCGGGATCGAGGCGTACCTGGCGCCCGAGTCGCGCCACCACAAGCGGCCTGTCCTGTGGGGGGAACGCTCGCAGCGCGACGTCGACCCTGCGGGTGAGGGCGGTGACGTGTCCGGTGGCGGCGCCTACACCCACATGACGATGCTCGCAGCCAACGCCGCCGGGCTGCGCAACCTGTTCCGGCTGTCGTCGATCGCGTCGATCGAGGGCTACTACCGCAAGCCGCGGATGGACCACGAGCTGGTCTCCCAGTACTCCGAAGGGATCATCGCGACCACGGGCTGTCCGTCAGGTGAGGTGCAGACCCGGCTTCGTCTGGGCCAGTTCGACAAGGCGCTCGCGGCAGCGGCCACCTACCAGGAGGTCTTCGGCGCGGACAACTTCTTCCTGGAGTTGATGGATCACGGTTTGCCGATCGAGCGCAGCGTCCGCCAGGGGCTGCTCGACATCGGCGACAAGCTGGGGCTTCGCCCGCTGGCCACGAACGATTCGCACTATGTGACCCAGGATCAGGCGGGAAGCCACGAGGTGCTGCTGTGCGTCGGCACCGGTAAAAAACTCGACGATCCGACCCGTTTCAAATTCGACGGATCGGGATATTATCTCAAGTCTTCGGAGGAAATGCGCAACTTGTGGGACAGTGAGGTCCCCGGGGCCTGCGACAGCTCTCTGCTTATCGCCGAGCGCGTCGAGTCCTACGACGATGTTTTCAAGTTTGTGGACCGGATGCCGCGGTACCCTGTCCCCGCGGGTGAGACGCAGCTGTCCTGGCTGCGCAAGGAAATCGACCGCGGACTGACGTGGCGCTTCCCTGCGGGCGTGCCCGCCGATGTGGTCGAGCGCGTCGACTACGAGGTCGGCGTGATCGACAAGATGGGTTTCCCGGCTTACTTCCTGGTCGTCGCCGACATCTGCAAGTTCGCGAGAGATCGGGGCATCGGGCTGGGTCCGGGGCGTGGATCGGCGACCGGGTCGATGATCGCCTACATCCTGGGTATAACCGAGCTGAACCCGATCGAGCACGCGCTGATCTTCGAGCGGTTCCTCAACCCGGAGCGGATCAGCCCGCCGGATATCGACCTGGACTTCGACGAACGTCGACGCGGTGAGGTGATCCGCTACATCACCGAGCAGTACGGCGAGGACCGCGTCGCGCAGATCAACACCTTCGGCACGATCAAGGCCAAGGCCGCGATCAAGGACTCGTGCCGGGTGCTGGGTTACGACTACGCCCTCGGCGACAAGATCTCGAAGGCGATGCCGCCGGATGTGATGGGCCAGGGCATCCCGCTGGCCGGGATCTTCGACCCGAACCATGAGCGGTACGGTGAGGCCGCCGAGGTCCGGGCCCAGTACGAGACCGACACCAAGGTTCGGAAGGTCATCGACACCGCGCGGGGGCTGGAGGGGCTCACCCGCGGCACTGGTGTCCACGCCGCCGGGGTCATCCTGTGCTCGGAGCCGCTGCTGGATGTCCTGCCGATCCATCGCCGCGACAATGACGGCGCGATCATCACCGGGTTCCCGTTTCCTCAGTGCGAGGAGATGGGCCTGCTCAAGATGGACTGCCTCGGGCTGCGGAACCTCACCGTCATCGGTGACGCGATCGAGGCCGTCAAGCGTAACCGCAACGTCGACATCGACCTGTCCACCCTCCCCTTGGAGGACGCCAAGGCCTTCGAGTTGCTCGCCCGCGGCGACACGCTCGGGGTGTTCCAGCTCGACGGCGGACCGATGCGTAACCTGCTGCGCCTGATGGCACCGACGAAGTTCGGCGACATCGCCGCCGTGCTCGCGCTCTACCGGCCCGGCCCGATGGCGGCCAACAGCCACATCGAGTACGCAGACCGCAAGAACGGCCGCAAGGAGATCCTCCCGATCCATCCCGAGCTCGCCGAGGCGCTGGAGCCCATCCTCGGCGAGACCTACCACCTGGTGGTCTACCAGGAGCAGGTCATGGCCATCGCCCGGGAGCTGGCCGGCTACAGCCTCGGCGGCGCCGACCTGCTGCGCCGCGCGATGGGTAAGAAGAAGAAGGAGATCCTGGACAAGGAGTTCGCTCGGTTCTCCGCCGGGATGAAGGAGAGGGGCTACACCGACGCGGCGGTCCAGGCGCTGTGGGACGTGCTTGTCCCGTTCTCCGGCTACGGGTTCAACAAGTCCCACACCGCTGGGTACGGTGTCGTGTCGTTCTGGACGGCCTACCTCAAGGCCAACTACCCGGCCGAGTTCATGGCGGCGCTGCTGACGTCCGTCGGTGACGACAAGGACAAGATGGCGGTGTACCTGGCGGAGACCCGCCGGATGGGTATCCAGGTCCTGCCCCCCGACGTCAACGAGTCGGACCTGCGGTTCGGTGCGGTCGGGGACTCGATCCGCTTCGGCCTGGGGGCCGTCCGTAATGTGGGGGAGAACGTCGTCGCCTCGATAGCCGCCGCCCGGCGGAGGAAGGGCGCGTATGAGTCGTTCGCCGACTTCCTGCAGAAGGTCGACATCGGGGTGTGCAACAAGCGCACCATCGACTCGCTGATCAAGGCCGGGGCGTTCGACTCGCTGGGCCATCACCGCCGGGTGCTGGTCAACGTACACGAGAACGCGATCGACGCGGTGATCATCACGAAGCGGGCCGAGGCCATCGGCCAGTTCGACCTGTTCGGCGACGGGGGCGCCGGCGAGGAGGAGGAGAGCCCGGGGCTAGGACTCGACCTGGACCTGTCCGGCCCCGAATGGCCGAAGAAGGAGCTGCTGGCTCAGGAACGCGACATGCTCGGCCTGTACGTGTCCTCGCATCCGCTCGAAGGCGCCGAGCGGGCGCTGGATCGCCACCGCGACACCCGGATCGTCGACCTCGCCGAGGCCAACGACGGGACGACCGTACAGATCGCCGGTATCATCAGCAAGATCGACCGGCGGATCAACAAGAACACCGCCAAGGCGTGGGCGATCGTGACCGTCGAGGATCTCGATGCCTCCGTCGAGGTGCTGTTCTTCCCCCAGTCCTACGAGGTCCATTCGTACGCGCTCGCGACCGACGCGGTCATCTCGGTGCGGGGCAGGATCAACGAGCGGGAGGGGTCGGTCTCGCTGTTTGCCCAGGACCTGACGGTGGTCGATGTCGCGACGCACGTGAACGGGCCGCCGGTCGTCATCACTCTGCCGTCACACAAGATCACACCACCGCTGGTCGATGACCTCAAACTCGTCCTGACGACCCATCCCGGGACAACTCCGGTGCACCTGCGTCTCGAAGGCCCGCAGAACACGCATCTGCTCCTGCTCGAACTCCAGGTGCAGGCGAGTAGTTCGCTGCTCGGGGACCTCAAGGCCCTGCTGGGTGCCCGAGCGGTCACCGTATGAGCGACCCGTCGCCGGAGGCGGGACAGCCTGCCGAGGTTGTGGGGTGCCAGAAGTCGGCTTGGGCCCGTGAGCTGGGCTGACGCGCTGACGCGCTGACGCGGTGGAGCGGGCTGCCGGCATGATGGTCAGCTGTGTCCATCGGCGCTGTTGCATTGGGCGGAGGCGGGGCGTGGTGGAGCCGTCTCGGGTGGGCGGTCAGATGGCCAGGGTGAGCTCGGTGAAGGCAGCCGTCAGCCGGTTCCGGAGGTCGGCATCGACGCCCAGTTCGTAGTGGCCGCGGCGGATGTTCTGCACGAACGTGTGCCCGGAGCCGATGGTCTGTGCGGAGCGGAGGCGTTTCAGGCCGCGCATCGGCCGTAGTCGTGCCTTGAACCGGCCGTGGTCGGCTTCGATCGGATTGTTCGCGTACTGGTCGTCGACGTGATGAGCGGCGGGGAGCTGTTCGTCGAGGACTCGTGGGTAGAAGGCGGCCCGGTCGGTGGTCACCTCGACGGGCCGCCGGCCGTGGGACAGGGCGCGGGTGAAGAACCGGCGGGCCGCGGCGAGGTCCCGCTTCTCGGAGGCCAGCACGTCGATGACCTGGCCGGACTGGTCGACGGCCCGGTACAGATAGGTCCATCGTCCAGCGACCTTCACATACGTTTCGTCGACGAACCAACGATCACCCGGTGTGTGCCGGCATGGCCGGGCCGCGTCGATAAGCAGCGGGGTGAACCGGCGCACCCACCGGTAGACCGTGACGTGATCGACCTCGGGGCCGCGTTCGGCGAGGAGTTCCTCGACGTCACGGTANGACAGGGCGTACCGCAGGTACCAGCGGACTGCCAGGATGATCACCTCGGGTGGGAACCGGAACCCGGCGAACTCCGACATCGGGACCGGTGGACAGGCACGACGTCGACGCATCACTCGATCATGACCGGTCGGGAGCTGCGGGACAACGGACTCTGCTGATGCGACAGAGCCGTCCCGGCTGCGTCGGGTGCCCTGGAGTTCGGACTGCGTGAGAAGCCGGATGCGGAGAGCACTGATCGGGTATCCTGACGGCGGTTCCGGCGACTTTCCTCGGCCGATGTGTCTGGCCACATGCTGCGGGAGGCGCGGTGCCCAACCCTGGGGGGAGCCTCCGCCGGACGCAACAGCGTCCCTGTTGAGGGTCCGCCGTAGACTCGTGGTTATGACCACCGCCAGCCGCATCACGGCTGACCCGGCCATCATGGCGGGCGCGCCGGCGATTCGCGGTACCCGGGTTACTGTGTCCGCGGTGCTGGGCCAGCTTGCGGCTGGCTCGACGGTCGAGGAACTGCTCGCCGACTACCCGTCGCTCACCCGCGACGACGTGCTCGCAGCTCTCGCGTTCGCCGCGGAGACGATGCCGCAAGAGCGCCCGTTCATCGCCGCATGAGGTTTCTCGTCGACGAGAACCTCTCGCCGCGGGTCGCCGAACTGCTGTGCGACAAAGGCATCGACACGACACACGTCCTCGATCACGGGCTCGGTGGTTCCCCTGACACCGAGGTCAGCACGTTCGCCGTCACCGAGAGACGTTCGATCATCTCCGCCGACAGCGACTTCACTACTTTGCTCGCGCTCAGCCGCGGCACCGCTCCCTCGCTCGTCCTGCTCCGCTCCGGCGACCAGCTCAAGCCCGACGCGCAAGCCGCCCTGTTGCTGGCAAACCTGCCCGCGCTGGAAGACGATCTCGAACAGGGCGTGGTCGTTTCGCTCAGCACCACCCACGTGCGGGTCCGTCGACTCCCGCTCCGCTGAGCACTGCTGCGCCCGATCCGGCCCGTAGTCTGCCTGCAGATCCCGCACCAGGGGTCTGTTGCATCGGCGGAGTCCGCTGTCCCGCGGCCGCCGATCGGTCATGATCGAGTGATGCGTCGACGTCGTGCCTGTCCACCGGTCCCGACATCGGAGTTCGCGGGGTTCCGGTTCCCACCCGAGGTGATCATTCTCGCTGTCCGCTGGTACCTACGGTTCGCCCTGTCGTACCGGGACGTCGAGGAGCTTCTGGCTGAGCGCGGCATCGACGTTGACCACGTCACCGTCTACCGGTGGGTGCGGCGCTTCACGCCCCTGCTGGTCGACGCGGCCCGGCCGTGCCGGCACCGGCCCGGTGACAGGTGGTTCGTGGATGAAACCTACGTCAAGGTCTCCGGCCGGTGGACGTACGTGTACCGGGCTGTTGACCAGCACGGGCAGGTCATCGACGTCCTGGCCAGCACCCACCGCGACCAGGCCGCCGCCCGACGCTTCTTCGCCCGGGCGCTGACGCACGGGCGCCGCCCGGTCGAGGTCACTACGGACAAGGCCGCGGTCTACCCGCGGGTCCTCGACGAGCTACTCCCTGGGGCCTGTCATGTCGACGCCGCCCGGGAGAACAACCGGATCGAAACCGACCACGGCCGGTTGAAAGCACGGATCCGGCCGATGCGCGGACTGAAACGCCTCCGCTCCGTCCAGACCGTCAGCGCCGGACACGCCTTGGTCCAGAACATCCGCCGCGGCCACTACGAACTCGGAATCGACAGCAGCCCGCACCTGAGGTTGGCAGCCGCGTTCACCGAACTCGCCGCAGCCCTCTGACCAGCAGACATCCGGCCCGTTGGCATACCCAGCTTCCCCATAATGCAACAGCGCCTGTAACAGTGCCGATGCCGCGCCGTACCGGAGCATCCGCGCACCGACACGCAGGTAGCACAAGTGCTACCCTCGGAGGGTGGACGAGATAGGGCTTCGAGAGGTCCGGCAGAACGCCAGCGACCTGGTGCGCCGCGCCCAGGCCGGTGAACGGCTCACCATCACCGTGGCCGGCCGGCCAGCAGCCGTCCTCGGCCCGGTGAGTCCGCGTACGTGGCGGCGCTGGGACGATCTGGCTGATCTCTTCGCGCAGCCGGAGGACACCGACTGGCCGCAGGACCGCACCCTCGTCGACAATTCCCTCACGGATCCCTGGGGGCGCCGATGACGCGCGGCGTCCTCGACACCAGTGTCCTGGTCGCCACAGACGTCACCCCCCTCCCCGGCGAGCTGGCCGTCAGCGTCATCAGCATCGCCGAACTCCAGTTCGGCATCCTCGTCGCCAGGACGCCCCAGGCCCGCGCGACCCGGCTCGCCCGCCTCAGCGCGATCCAACGACGGTTCGACCCGCTGCCCGTCGACGACGCCGTCGCCGACAGCTACGGACGTCTCGCCGCCCGTGTCGTCGAAGTCGGGCGCCAGCCACGCGCACGCACCATGGACCTGCTGATTGCGGCCACCGCCCACGCCCACGGAGCCAGCATCTACACCCGCAACGCCGCCGACCTCGCCGGCCTGGAAGACCTCCTGAGGATCGTCACGATCTAGGCTGGCGCTGTTGCATTATGGGGAAGCTGGGCATGCCAGCGGCCGGGACGACCGTCGGTCAGACAGCGGCGGCGAGTTCGGTGAACGCGGCTGCCAGCCGTATCTGCGGCCTGGTGTCGATCCCGAGTTCGTAGTGGCCGCGGCGGATGTTCTGGACGAAGGCATGCCCTGCGCTGATCGTCTGGACAGAGCGCAGCCGTTTCAGTC
>NZ_JDWE01000047.1:0-35297 GCF_000685765.2 Frankia sp. BMG5.23 | reverse complement strand
ATCCGCGCCAACGCGTCACTGTGATCACCATACTTGGTGAAGTAGGCCTCGGCGACATCGGCGAACAACCGCGCGAACCCGGCAGGCGCGCACTCGCCGGCATGCTCATAGTCGGCACCCAGCAAAGCCCCACCGACAGCCTCGGCCGACGCGTGGGTCATCTTCTCCGCCCCGACCACCAGCACCCGGCGCGCCTGCCCGGACCGAATCGCCCGCACCCCGCACAGCAACGCCGCCGACCCGCTCGCACACGCGTTCTCCACCCGGGTCGCCGGGGTGAACAGCAGATCGTCATCGGCCTCCAGCACCAGCGAGGAAGGAAACGCCAACGGCTGCAACCCCGCGTTATAGGTACCGAGAACAATCTCGTCGATCTCCCGCGGGCGCAGACCCGCCGACGCGATCGCCTCCCGCGCGGCGGCAACGATCAGCGACTCCAGAGTCTCCTCGGGCAGACGGCCAAACGGGGTATGACCCCAGCCCACGATCTCCACGTCGTGGTCCACATCCAGTCCCTTCAACGCTCAGACACCCTTCACTGCTGAGACACCCCGGCAGGTCACTGCCAAGACACCCCGGCAGGTCCGCCCGCCACGCCGGCACCAGGCTTCGTGCCCACCTGAGCCAGCCGTACCGGTGTCACCTTCCGCACGTCGTCGGCGGTGACGCCCGGCGCCGTCTCCACCAGCACCAGACCATCGGAGGTCACGTCGATGACGGCGAGGTCGGTGATGATGCGCTGCACGACACCTGTGCCGGTCAGCGGGAGCGTGTTCGCGGGCAGGATCTTCGGCGATCCGTCCTTGGCGCAGTGCTCCATCAGAACGATCACGCGGCGGGCGCCGTGGACCAGGTCCATCGCGCCCCCCATGCCCTTGACCAGCTTGCCGGGCACCACCCAGTTCGACAGGTCCCCGCGCTCGCTGACCTGCATGGCGCCGAGGATCGCCGCATCGATCTTCCCCCCACGGATCATCCCGAAACTGGTGGCGGAGTCGAAGAAGCTTGCTCCCGTCGCGGTCGTCACCGTCTCCTTGCCGGCGTTGATGAGATCCGGGTCCTCCTCGCCGGCGACCGGGTAGGGACCCAGGCCGAGGATGCCGTTCTCACTCTGCAACACGATCTCCACGCCGTCGGGCACGTGGTTGGGAACCAGCGTCGGCAGACCGATGCCGAGGTTGACGTAGTCCCCGTCGTTGAGTTCCGCCGCCGCACGGGCGGCCATGTCGTCCCGGGACCAGGGCATCTCAGGCACCTCCTGCAGCGGTTGTGACGGCACGCAGGGTGAGCCGCTCGATCCCCTTGTCCGCGGCCTGGCCGGGCGTCAACGCCACCACCCGCTGCACGAAGACTCCGGGCAGGTGGATCTCGTCGGGATCCAGCGCACCCGGCTCGACGAGTTCCTCCACTTCCGCGATCGTCACCCTCCCGGCCATGGCGCAGAGCGGGTTGAAGTTGCGGGCGGCCCTGCGGAAAACCAGGTTGCCGTGCCGGTCACCACGCCGGGCCCGCACCAGGGCGAAGTCCGGCCGCAGCGCCGTCTCCCGCACGAAGACCTGCGGCACCCCGTCGACCTCGAAGACCTCGGTCGGCTTGGGCTGCGAGGCCAGCGCCACCTCGCCCGAGGCGTCGTACCTGATCGGCAGCCCGCCGTCGGCGACCTGCGTGCCGACGCCGGTGCGGGTGTAGAACGCCGCGATCCCGGCTCCACCGGCGCGCAGCCGCTCCGCCAGCGTCCCCTGCGGGTTGAACTCGATCTCGACCTTCCCGGAGAGGTACTGCCGTTCCAGTTCCTTGTTCTCCCCCACGTACGACGCCACCAGACGGCGGATCCGCCCGCCCTCCAGCAGCAGCGAGTTACCCACACCCGGGATCCCGCAGTTGTTGGAAATGACGGTCAGGTCCGAGGCCCCCTGTTCGGCGAGCGCGGCAAGGAGCACCGACGGGATGCCGCAGACCCCGAAACCACCACTCGCCACGCTGGCCCCGACCGGAATATCGGCGACCGCCTCCTGCGCCGACGCCACGACCTTGTCCATCTCACCCCTCCTTCAGCAGGGCCCGGCACAGCAGAACCGTCTCGGGCGGCGCATCGGCCGGGATCGTGGTCAGCACAAGCCGGGCTTCGTCACGAGGCGCCTCGCCCTCGCCGTGCCAGAACGCATCGGGAAGGACGACAGCCCGCGTGACATCGCCGGCCACGTCGACCGAGGAGGCGAATCGCACCGCCAGCGTCCAGTCGAAGTGCCCGGCCACATTGGTCAGCGAGGTATAGCCACCCGCCCGCTCCGGGAACTCCAGCGTGGCGGAGTCCCCGCGGCGGGCCCGGGCATCAAGGAGCAGCAGTCCCAGCGGCGGCGACCCCAAGCGCCCCAGCCATTCGGCGAGGTACATGGAGGCGCTGTCGGCGTGGTCCTCGCTCACCTCGTCCAGCCCCGTGCCGGCCCGGTCATGTGCCCGCAGCAACCACCTCGCGGGCGACGGCACCGACAGCACGACCCGTCGCCGGGTCGAGTCCGCCAGCGTGCGCATGGTCAGGACCAACCGCTCGACGGCGGGCTCGTCACCGAGCAGGGTGCGTAACGCATAGCCCGTGCGGCTACGCTTCCCCAGCGCGCTCACCAGGTCAGGCGTCGCCGCGAGATACGCGTCGTAGAACGCCTCGGCATTGACGAACACCGCATCCGGATCCAGCAGGGCCTGGACCTGGGCGACGTGCCCGGTCAGGGCGGCGAGGTCACCCCAGGGGATCTCGCTGCCCTGCCGTAGCACTGCCGTCGCGTAGGCGTCGTGGTCGATCACCAGCGCCCGGCCGCCGGGCGCGGCAGCGAGCAGGGCAGTGAGAGAAGACATTCAGTGCTCCTTGAACCTCAGGGCTCCGTAAACCTCAGGGCTCCGTAAACCTCAGGCGAGACGCTTGACGTCCTCGCCGTGCCTGTCCTCCAGCTCCCGCACGCGCGCCTCCAGCGCCGCGATCTTCAGCTCCCGGCGGTCCGGAATCACGATGATCGGCAGTTCCTTCAGCGGCGCCTTGACCCGCTGGGGACCGTCGATGGTGAACACCGTGGCGGTGAGGTCCTTGGTGTCGTCGCCCCAGGAGCCGTAGTAGAGGAGGTCCTTCGGCGGCTCCTCGGTGACGAAATCCTTGACGAACTCCGCGTAGGGCTTGCCGCGCGTCAGGCGCGTCTGGCGGACCCGCTCGCGGGCCTGCCTGGTGCCCTCGGCGTCGAGCCGGAAGGTGATCGGGTCATAGCGGACACCGAAGATCTCCTCGGCGACCTTCTGGCTGATCCGGCCGAGCTCGGCATCGCGCACCACCGACTCGGGCAGGCGCTCCAGCGGGTCGCCGTACCCACCACCGGCGCCCTGGGAGATCATGTAGAGCTCGCCGTCCTTGGCGCGGTCGTACTGCAGACCCATGTGATAGGTCGAGTACTTCCCGTCCGGGAACGGACGCTCGTTCATGACCTTCTCGATCGAGAGGTCGAACTTCTTGTTGTCCCGACGAATGTGCTCGTAGACATTCGTGCCCTTGACCATCGCCAGCGGGTAGGTGCCGCAGCCGTAGCCCCCGAACATGCCGTAGATGGACGAGAACTTCGCTCCGGAGGTCACCGTCATGAAGCCCCACTCCGGCGTGCCCTCGGCGGCCACGATCATCTCGTAGCCCATGCCGCCGGTGAACTTGCCGAAGCCCATGTTGTCGCGGACCAGGCGCTTGGCCACCAGCTGCATGAAGGGCACCTCCTCCTCCATGACCTCCTGCTCGGCCGTGTCGGCCATGGCGCAGAAGAGCGGCGAGACGGCGTCCTCACCGTCCCGGAAGGGCTTGGCTCCCCCGGGCATGCCGTTGAGGTCGGCACACAGGTTGCCGACCATGTCGCCGTGTTGGGTGACACCGCCCCACAGGAACGTGTTGATCTGGTTGAACCAGTTGGCCACGATGTTCGAGTACTTGTGCGGCGTGGAGAACGACATCTTTCCGTAGAGCGCCTGCATCATCGAGAAGCCTCGGAACGAGGCCTGCAGCGACTGTCCCATCGGGGCGTCGTAGGACGCGTCGGCCCAGGTGCCCTCGTCGGAGATGATCTCGATGCAGCTCATCGCCGCCGTGCAGCGCGGCAGGTCTGGCCACCAGAACGCCAGGATCGCCTGCATCATCATCGACTTCACCGAGCACAGCGGAGAGTTGATCGCCCGGTTGATGATCTCCGGTCCGGTGCCACGCAGGTCGACGGTCATCTTGTCGCCCTTGACGTGGATCCTGCAGGCGATCTTGATGAGGATGTTCTCCTTCAGCGTCGAGTCCATGAACTGGTTGAAGGAGTACGTGCCGTCGGGAAGCTCGGAGATCCGGCGGCGGACCTCCGCGTCGACGTCCTCGACGGTGACCCGCAGGGCCGCCACGAACGTGTCGACGCCGACCTCGTCGATGACCTTGTCGATGCGCTCCATGATCTTGCGTACCGCGGTGATCTTCACCTTCAGGTCGGCCAGCTGCAGCTTGGGGTCGCGCACCGAGTGCTGGAGGAAGGTCAGCAGGTCCCGGCGCAGATGACCACGCTCGACGATCTTGAACGGGCTCATCCGGAGGCCGTCGTCGAACGGGGTCTCCGAGCCCGACGGCATGCCGCCCGGCTCGCAGGCGCCGTTCTCGCCTTCGTGGATGGTCGCCGCCACCCACGCGATGATCTCACCCCCACGTATGATCGGCATGATCATCGACTGGTCGGTGTTGTGGACGTTGCCGAACCGGGCGTCGTTGTGGATGAATCCGTCGCCCTCGTGGATACCGACGGTCGGCTCGTCCTTCCAGTACTTCATGATGTACCGGATCGGGTGGTGCAGGATCGCGGAGAACGCGATCACCCCGTGGCAGGAGAGGTAGGACACGTCCCCGGCCGCGGTGTAGATCGCGGTCGTCAGGTCACCCCACTTCGCCCCGGGCGCGGCACCCTGCGCCTCGCACATCTCGTAGCCCTCGTCGAGCGCACCGGCAATCCGCTTGCGGATCCGCTCGACCACCAGCCGGTCGACACCGGCGGCGATCGCCGTCTCCTCCCGCGACGTCCGTTCCTGGATGGAGTGGTCACGCATGATCACCGGGTCGGGACCGAGGAAGAGGGTGGTCTCGTCCATGAACTGGTCGACCCACTCCCGCTCCTGGGGCGTGAGGGTGTTCTGCTCGGCGGCCTGCTCCTGCGTGGCGCTGTCGTCCGTGACAGTCATCGTCTTCTCCCTGGTGCGCTCGACGGTGTACTCGATCAGTCCTGCAGGAACCAGACGGCGCCCTGCACCGTCGGCTCCAGACGCCAGCCCGGCTCGACGAGGTAGGTGGTGTTCTCGGTGGTGACGATCGCGGGGCCGGGGATCACCCGCTCGTGCGACAGCGCGGCCTGGTCGTAGACCGGCGTCTCGATCGAGTCGTCCTGGCCGATGAAGTAGACCTTGCGGTGCGACACCTCGGTCGGCACCGTGCGCTCGCCGCCGGCCTCCAGCGAGTCGAAGTTGACGACGTCGCCGTCGACGTAGGAGGCCACCCGCACGGTCCCCACCCGGATCCCGGCTTCGGGTGCCGCGCTGCTGGCGCCGAACCGGTGGCTGTAGACATCACCGAAGGTGCGGATCATGTGCAGTACGTCGCCGACACCGTTCATCCGGTTGATGTCGAGGGCGACGGCCTGGGTGAGCAGCTGGTTGCCGTAGCGCATGTCCAGTTCCAGGCGGTACTTCACGTCGTCGGCCGCGAAGCCCTGACGCACCAGGTCCTCCCGGCCCCGGGCCTCGAGTTCCTCGACGATCGCGTTGAACTCCTCGTACTTGTCGTACAGCGACCGGGAGGTGGCGTTGTACATCGTGATGTGCACGCCGCGCTCGTGGAAGTGCAGCTGCTTCATGTTGCCGGCGCCGCAGGCGGAGAACACCGACGAGAACGGCGGGGCCAGGATCTGCTTGATGCCGGCATGGCGAGCAATACCGCAGGCGTGCAGCGGACCGTTGCCGCCGTAGGCGAGCATCGTGAAGTCCTCCGGCAGGTAGCCGCGCACCCGCAGCTCCTTGCCGATGCCGATCGCCATCTGCTCGTCAACACCGTCCTTGATCGCGCGGGCGATGGCGAGAACGTCCATGTCGAGCTGGTCGCACAGGTTCTCTTCGACGGCGAACCGGGAGCGCTTCGGGTTGAGCTTGATGTAGCCGTTGGCGTAGTTGTCCGGGTCCAGATAGCCGAGCAACAGGTCGGCGTCGGTCACCGTCGGACGCAGTCCGCCGCGGTCGTAGCAGGCCGGGCCGGGGTTGGAGCCGGCCGACTCCGGGCCGATCTTGATGGAGTTGTGAATCCGGTCGTACGACGCGATGGAGCCGCCGCCGGCACCGAGCGTGTCGAGGTGCACCATCGGCACCGACACCAGCCAGCGGTCGATGGTCGGCAGGAAGTCGTAGTGCTTCACGCCGCCCTCGGGCACCAGGCCGATGTCGAAGGACGTGCCGCCCATGTCAGTGGAGATCACATGGCCCAGGCCCGTCTCGTTCGACAGGTGCTCCGCGGCGCCGACGCCGGCGATCGGACCGGAGTGGATGGTCTGCAGGGCGTCGGTGGAGTTCATCTGCGCCATGCCACCGGAGTTGTGGATGACCAGCATCGGCTTGCCGTAGCCGGCGTCGCGCAGGTTGTTCGAGAGCTGGCTGAGCGCGTGAAACATGATCTCGTGCAGGAAGCCGTCCACGATGGTGGAGGTCGCCCGCACGTATTCGCCCTTGCGACCGGAGACCTGGTGGCCCAGCAGCACCGGGATGGCACCCAGCTCGTGGGCCGGGAACTCGTCGAGGATGATCTCCTGGATCGCCAGCTCGTGCTCGGGGTTCTCGGTGGCGTTGACCAGCGAGACCACCAGGGCCTCGGCGCCGGCATCCACCAGCTCACGGACCACCGTGCGGACGTCCTCGGGATCGAGCCTCGCCACGATCGTGCCGGCCGAGTTGACGCGTTCCTTGACCGAGCGGATCAGGTAGCGCGGCACCAGCGGTTCGGGCCGTTCGGCTGCCGGGAGGTTCTGTTGCATCGAGTAGTCCAGGCCCTCGCCGTACCCCCGGCCGCGGGAGAGCGGGATGGTGTCCTCGAAGCCATGAGTGACGATCGCCCCCACCTTGGGTCCCTTGCGCTCGATGAGAGCGTTGGTGCCCAGGGTGGTGGCGTAGCGGACCGAGTCGACCTCGGTGAGCACGGTGCCGCGGTCCAGTCCGGCCCGGCTGCACGCCAGGTCGAGCGCCTCGTTGAAGCCCAGCGCCAGGTTGTGGTGCGTGGTCAGCGCCTTCGCCTCGACGTAGGTCTCGTCCCAGACGAAGAAGCAGTCGGTGAAGGTGCCGCCGATGTCGACGGAGATACGTTTCATTGTCTCGGTTCTCCCTGCGAGATCAGCGGATGTGGCCGGTCGCCTTGTGCATGGCGGTGTATTTCTGCGCGTCCTCGCCGGGCCCGTAGTTGTGGACCTGCTCGGGGTCGACGCCGCGTTCCTCCCACTGGGTGCGCAGCGCGGCGACGTCGATGACGAGATCGGCCGTCGGCGGGTGTCCCGGGGGCACGTATTCGGTCTCGATCTGGGTGGCGCAGCCGGGGCAGTAGAACTCCAGGATCCGGCAGTACGTCGGGTCCGGGGAAAAGGTGAACTCGTAGCGGTCGGGATCGATGATCGGCTGGTGGATCTCCCGTGGGTCGCGGTCGTAGACCAGGCAGCCGAGTTTGTAGTTCCCGTGGGCAGACCAGATGTCGCGGCCGCACACCCGGCAGACCCAGCGCTCGGTGTCGAGGTCGATGACCAGGTATTCGGTCATGGGGACCCGCATGATGACTTTCCTCTCGTAGCTGTCAGGGGACGCTCGGGGCCGTCAGGGGAGGTCAGTGGGTGTCGGTCAGCAGCAGGTCCCCCGAGGCGGTGACCCGGAACTGCCAGCCGGGCAGCACGCGGGCGGTGAAGAACGGGCCCTCGACGATCACCGGGCCCTCGCCACTTCCACCGGGCGGCATCTCGGCGAGCACGAACACCGGCACCTTGTCGACCTGGTCGGGCGCGGAACGGACCAGGCGGGTCTCATTGCTCGTCACCCGGATCGCGGGCACGTCGGTGTCGGGAGCAACGTCGGGGTGCGGCAGCGCGGCCGTCACCGACAGTTGCAGGGAGACCTGCTTCCCGGGGAAGTCCGCGGCGTCGCCGGACTGGTACGGCCTGGTCTCCACCGGCGACCCGTCGGTCTCCTCGATGGTGAGCAGTACCTCGGTGCGGCAGTCGTCGAGGTCGTAGCCCTCCTGGAAAATGTCGCGCCTGGCCCGGGCAAGCATCTCGTCGTACGTCGCCGCGGTGCTTGCCGTGGTCGGCTCCGGCACGCCGACCTCGTAGGTCTTGCCGATGTCGGAGAAGGCAATGCCGAACGCGGAGAAGACCGCCGCCATCCGCGGGATCAGCACCTTCTTCACCCCTGCCGGACGAGCGGCACCAACGGCGCTCATCGGGCCGGCGCCACCGAAGGCGATGAGGGTCGAGTTCTCCTCGATCAGGTGCGCGAAGGAGTGTGCCAGCGCCTCGAAGTAGGCCCGCTCCATCCGGATCAGCGACTCCTCCAGGCTGATGCCCAGCGGCTCGGCGATGGTCTCGGTGATGACCGCGGCCGAACGGTCGGCGTCGAGCCGGAAGGTGCCGTCGAGGTAGGTGCTGGCGTCGAGGACGCCGAGCAGCAGGTTGACGTCGGTGATCGTGGCTTCCTTGCCACCGAAGCCGAAGCAGGCGGGGCCGGGGGCCGCCCCCACACTGCGCGGCCCGACCATGATCTGCCCGTCCACCACCGAGATCACCGAGGACCCACCGACCCCGGTCGAGTGCACGTTGCTCATCGGGTAGGAGATCGGGACGCCCTCGATGGTGCCGCGCTCATCGGCCGCCGCCGCGCCGCCGCGGACGACCCCCACGTCGGTGGTGGTGCCGCCGATGTCCATCATCAGCGTGTGATCGAGGCCGTACGTGCGAGCCAGCGCCGCCGTACCTTCCAAGCCGCCGCGCGGCCCGGAGGAGTACGTCTTCAGCGCCACCGCCTTGGCCACCCGCGAGGAGGCTCCGTCGTTGCGGTAGACCAGCAGCGGGTTGAGCACCCTGTACGACTTCAGCCGCCGCTCCGCCCCGTACAGGAACCGCTCCATGGTCGGGTGCAGGAACGAGTTGAGCACGCACGACCACACCCGACGCGGGTGGTCCCGGTCGCCGGCGAGGGACCACGAGTACAGGAGCGGGATCGAGCCGAGCAGGTGCCGCGGGAACTTGCGCAGCAACACGCTGCGTAGGCGACGCTCCTGTTCCGGCGACTCACCAGCCACCACCACCCGGGCGGCGCCCAGGGTGGTGAGCTGGTTGATCCGCTGGACGACTTCGAAGTCGATCTCCTCATCGGTCGCGCCCATGTCGATGGTGAGCATCCGGTCGGCGATCAGGCCGTCGAAGAGGTCCTTCTCGGCTTCACCGCCGCGCATCCGCTCGAACAGGCCCGGCATCGTGGTGAGGATGCCGATCATCGGGCCCCGCCGCTCGACCAGGGCGTTGGTGCCCTGGGTGGTCGAGTATCGGATGTGCTGCGTAGCGTGCAGCAGCTTCTCCGTGTTGGCTTCGCCGTAGAGGGCGACCGAGGCCTTCTCGATCCCGTCGAAGAGGCACTCCGACAGGTCGTGCGGAGTAGTGAGGGACTTGGTGTAGGTGAACTGGTCGCCATCCCAGACGCAGATGTCGGTAAGCGTGCCACCGTTGTCGATGTTGATCAGGGTGTCCATGACGCTCCTCGGTTCGTGACTCCCTGGGTTCCATGCGCAGGCCCCGTTGTTGGGACAACCCTGCTGGTGTCCCACCGGGTGTCGGTGTCCCAAAATTGGACACTCACTGCTCTTGGATGTGGCGTGGCTCTCAGCCACGATGTTCTTCCACGGGGCCATCCAGGACCCCCGAGGAGGTGCACATGCCGGACACCGCGAACCGCCTCTTACGGGTGGCCGCAGCCCGGGCGGACTTCCTGGAGTGCGGCCGCGCGGGTGCCGTCGGTGTCCCCGACGTGCTCGCGGCATCATGGGAACGCAGCCAGGCGGCCGGCGTCGACAGCGCACGGCCGCACAGCGACTACATCGACGACATCGACACCGGGTCCCGGCTGGTGCGCTGCGCACGCCCGGTGCTCACTCAGCTCGGCAACGACACCGCGGACCTCCCGCTGGTCATCGCCCTGACCGACCACAGGGCCAGGCTGGTTCAGCGCATCGACTTGTCATCGACGGTCGGGCGGTTGCTCGACAGGGTCGAATTCGCGCCAGGGTTCAACTACTCCGAGTCGATGATGGGCACCAACGGTGTGGGCACCGTGATCGAGGCCGGTCAGCCGGTCAGCATCGTCGGGCCGGAGCACTTCACCGAGCCCCTGCAATGCTTCGCCTGCACCGGCGCCCCGGTCATCGATCCTCTCACCGGCCGGGTGGAGGGAGTGCTGGACATCTCCACGCTCACCCAGACCTGGAGCCCGCTGATGCACACCTTGGTGAAGAGCGCCGCCAAGGACATCAGCCGCAACCTGTTACTGGATCGCAGCCAGTCCCAGCAGGCCGTTTTCGAGACCTACCTGCGCGTCGAAGCCCGGGCGTCCCGACAGGCCGTCTTCGCCTTCGGTGACTCGGTCTTCATCGCCAACACCCCGGCCCAGGGCCTGTTCGACGCCAGCGAGCAGCTGACCCTGCGCGAGCACGCGACCTTCCTCATGAGCCGCCGCGACCGGGTGAGCGACACCCTGGTCCTGCCGGGGGGACGCATGGTCCATATCCGGGGCACCCGGATCCTGGCCGGCTCCGAGGTGGCCGGCATGGTGGTGATCGCCGACCTCGTCGCCACGGAGAAGGCCGGATCGCCGGGCGACTTCACCGAGCAGGTGCTGCCACAGATCGCGGTCGCGACCCTGCAGACCTCCCGCATCGCCGGCGACCTGTACCGGCCGCACGAGACCATTACCGGTGGTCGGTCACCGGCATGGGTACGCGCGTGCGACAAGCTGCGCGAAGCCCTCATAGCGAAGAAGCCGGCGATCGTGCTCGGTGAGACCGGCACCGGCAAGTTCACCCTGGTCGCCGAGATCTTCCACGCCTCACACCCGGGCGGCCGAAGCGTGTCGATGGACGCCTCCCAGCTGACCATCGAGAACTCCGAGACCGACATCGACTCACTGCTCGCGGGCAAGCCAGAGCCGACCCTCTACATCGTCCGCAATGTCGACCAGGCCAGCACCGAAGGGGTCGAACAGCTCGACGTGTTCTTCACTGCGATCGGCAGGCTCGACAACCCGACCTCATTCGTTGCGACCCTGTCGGACTCCTCACTGGACTCCGACCTGCCGTTCCACGCACTCCTCGGCCACTTCGAGGTAGCGATCACTGTGCCGCCGCTGCGATGCCGTACCGATGACCTCACCGCCATCACCTCGTCGGTCCTGCGCGACATGGCCCCCAACCGCAAGGTGCGGCTCAGCCCAGCCGCCGAGCGGATCATCGCGCGCTACTCCTGGCCACGCAACGTCTCCCAGCTGCGCGAGGCCCTCGAACACGCGCTGCGGCGGCGACCGGTCGGGGAGATCCAGGCCCAGGACCTGCCGGCCTACTGCCAGACCACCTCGCGGCACGTGCTCACCCCGCTGGAGGCAGCCGAGCGGGACACGATCGTCGCCGCTCTCCAGGAGACCGAGGGCAACCGAATGCTGGCGGCCACCAGGCTCGGGATGTCGCGGTCCGGCCTTTACCGCAAGCTGAAGGCCTACGGCATCACCGCCTGACGGGCATCACCGCCTGACGCGTCCCCGGTGGGACGGACCGCCCTTGGCTCAGTCTGAACCAGGGCATGCCCCGCGCCGGCGGTCCGCATGAAGCGGAGAGGTATAAGCCCGTGCAGCCGTCTCATGTTGAGACCGCCTTCCCGCCGCCCATGGGGTGTGATGTTGTGTGATGCAAATCACCCGAATGACGTGGTCGTCACCCCGAGTACAGCCCAACCAGTGACCCGCCCTGGCTTCGGTGACCGTCCGCGCTCACACCGTAAGGAGTCGTATGAGCCGCCAGCGCCCGACGGCGATGCGTGAGACCTACCTATTGATCGACAGACTGTCGGCGGAGTTCGGGCAGGCGCGGTGAGTGAGTACGGGAAAGCCACGCGACGCGGGCTGCTGGCCAGTGCCCCGCTGATCGCCGCGGCGCCCATCACCACGCTTGCGGCCTCGATCACGGCAGCTGAGCAGCACACCTCGAGTGAACAGCACACCTCGATGCCTGCAAGCCATCCGGCCACAGGCCACGGGGCGATGATCGGCCCCGGGGTCCCGGCACCAGGCGGCCCCCACGACCTCGACGACCTCCTCCACCCGCCGCCGGCTCTGGTACATCAGCCCGGCCGAGTGCGCGAATACAAGATCTTCGCTATGGACAAGGAGATCGAGATTGCGCAGGGTGTCACCTTCCCGGCCTGGACGTACAACGGCACGGTTCCCGGTCCGGTCATCCGCGCGACCGAGGGTGACCTGCTACGCGTGCGGTTCACCAACGGCAGTATGCACCCGCATACCATTCATTTCCACGGGATACACCCAGCGAATATGGATGGTGTCTTCGAGATCGTCGATCCCGGTGGAACCTTCGTTTACAATTTCCCGGCGACCCCCTACGGGATGCACATGTACCACTGCCACGCGACGCCGCTCAAGAAACATATTGCCAAGGGCCTTTACGGCGCATTAATCATCGATCCACCGCAGCCACGCCCGACGGCGCGGGAGTTCGTCATGGTCATGAACGGCTTCGATACCGACGGCGACGGTGAGAACAACTTCTACACGGTCAACGGGCGCGCCTTCTACTATGCGCGCTATCCCATCCAGATCAAACGCGGCGAACTGGTCCGGATCTACCTGGCCAACCTGACCGAGTTCGATCTCATAAACTCGTTTCACCTGCACGGCGAGTTCTTCCGCTACTACCCGACCGGCTCGGGGGACCAGTACGAGTACACGGACACGGTCATGCTCTGCCAGGGCCAACGCGGGATCATCGAGATCGAATTCCATTACCCGGGCCGCTTCATGTTCCATGCCCACCAGTCGGAGTTCGCCGAACTCGGCTGGATGGGATTTTTCGAGGTGACCAACTCATGACCAGCGAATCCCGACGGTTCCCGGAGGCCTCGCGGTCGGGCGGCCTGCGCTGGCGGCTGTGGGCGCTGGTTCCGATCACCCTGCTCGGTGCGGTCGTCTGGTTGTTCACGTCCACCGGAACGTCACTAACCGGACTCATCCGCGCCAATCCTCCCGCACCCGACGAATTCGCCGTTCGCCGCGTCGTCTTCGAACCGGGCGAGATCCGCATCCACGTCACCAACCCCCAGCATGCCGACCTCACCATCGCCGTGGTCACAGTCGACGACGCGATCGTGCCTTTCACGGTGGATGGTGGAAGCGTCCTGCATCATCTGCGTTCGGCCACCATTGCTGTCCCCTACCCGTGGATACCCGAGGAGCCGATCGCGGTCGGGGTGACAAGCTCCACCGGAATCCAGACCAGCAAGAAGATCACAGCGGCGGTCGAGACGCCCGGCGTTACCGGCCGCAGCATCCTTGGCTACACAATCATCGGCTTCCTCGTCGGCGTGGTACCGATCGCGCTCGGACTGGCCTGGCTGCCCTCGCTACGCCGGGCCGACTCCCGCTGGACCAGCGGCTTTCTGGCGCTCACCGCTGGTCTGCTCACCTTCGTGGCCTTCGACGCCCTCGGCGAGGCATTCGAACTTCAGGCCGGCCTGCCCACCAGCCTGCACGGTACCGGGGTGGTCCTGTTCGGTGTCGCCGCCAGCTACCTTGCCCTGACCTTCGTCGCCAGCCGCCTGTCCGGCAATACCGGTGCCGGGCTGAGCGGAGCCACGCTGGCAACGCTCGTCGCGATCGGTATCGGCCTGCATAATCTCGGTGAGGGCCTGGCCATCGGCTCCTCCTTCGCGCTGGGAAAGCTCGTCCTCGGCACGTTCCTCATCGTCGGATTCATGATCCACAATATCACCGAGGGACTTGGCATCGCGGCCCCGCTCGCGGAACAGTCCGAGGTGAAGGCGCCCCGGCTCGTCAGCCTCGCGCTTGTCGCGGGTGCGCCCGCCATAGCCGGAACCTGGATCGGTGGATTCCTCATCAACGACGTCCTCGGGGTGCTGTTCCTGTCCATCGCGGTCGGAGCAGCCCTGCAGGTCGTCGTCGAGATCGGACGCCGCCTGGCCCGCCGGGCACCCGGCGGGCTCGGCACCGGTCACGTCCTCGGGGGATTCCTCGCCGGCATCGCCGTCATGTACACCACCGGACTGCTCACCGGCTGAGCGCGGATGGACCCCCAGGCACAGAAGCGGGAGCCGGTGGCGGCAGGAGTTCTCCAGGCCGCCACCGGCTCCCGCTGTCAGTTCGACGTTGAAAAGCGGTTGACCGGGCTGGGACAGCTGTCCGATCACTTCCGTGTTGGTCGCGAAGCCGGTCCGGCGGTAGGCGGCCCGCCGGACCGGCGTCATCCGCTCCGGAAACGGTGGTGCTGACCGGACGCGAGACCGTTCCTGCCGTGGCGTGTCGGCAGCTGCCGACACGCCCACCGGCCGCCTGACGATCAGGCGATGTTGGAAGGCCGGACCAGGCCCTCCGCGAGATCCCCGAATCCGGGAGCGATCACGGCACCCGGGTTGCCGATGACCTCCTCGACAACCAGGGTTTCCGTTGTCAGCAACAGCGCGGCGATCGACGCCGCGCTCTGCAGCGCGCAACGGGTAACTTTCACCGGGTCGATGACACCGAAGCCGGCCATCTCCCCGTATTCTCCGGTCGCGGCGTTGAAACCGTGACCGCGCGGCAGCTCGGCGACCCGCTTGACCACTTCGTCGCCGTCGTAGCCGGCGTTGATCGCGATCCAGCGCAGTGGTTCGGCGATGGCCCGCCGAACGATCTCCCTGCCTTCGGCGGCGTCGCCGGTCAGCGTGAGCTTGTCAAGGGCCGAGGCCGCTTGCAGCAGTGCGGTACCACCGCCCGCCACGACACCTTCGGCGAGAGCAGCCCGTGCCGCCGCGAGGGAGTCCTCGACCCGGTGCAGCTTCTCCTTCAACTCCACACCGGTCACGGCGCCGACCCGGATCACCGCGACGCCGCCGGACAACCGGGCGATCCGGGTCTGCAACGTGTCCTGGTCGTGGGGGTTCTCCGCCCGTTCAAGCTCCCGCTTGAGCTGGTCGATCCGGGCATGGATCTCGGTGGCGGAACCGGCGCCGTCGACGATCGTAGTCGCATGCTCGGTAATGGTGGCCTTCTTGCAACGCCCGAGCTGGCCGAGGGTGACCCGGTCCAGGGAAAGCCCGGCATCCGCGGTAATCACCTGACCGCCCAGAAAAACCGCGAGATCGTTGAGCTCGGCCAACCGACGGTGACCGAAACCGGGTGCCCGGACCACCGCGGACCGGAAGGTCCCGTGCACATTGTTGGCGACCAGCATGCCCAGTGCCGGTCCCTCGACGTTCTCCGCGAAGACGATCAACTGGCCGCCGGCCCGGGTGACCAGCTCGAGGACTGGCATCAGGGTCTGAACCTGAGAGATCTTCTCGTTGGTCAACAGGATGTAGGGGTCGGTGTAGGCGGCCTCCATCCGCTCGGTGTCGGTGACCATGTACGGCGAGAGGTACCCGTTGTCCAACTCGATACCGTCCACGAAGCTGACCTCGAGTCCGAAGATCGGGGATTCCTCGACCGTGACCACCCCGTCGCAGCCGACCCGGCCAAGGGCCGCGGCCACGACGTCGCCGATCCGGGCATCGTTGTTGGCGGCGAGGGTCGCCACCCGGGCAAGATCGGCCTCGCCCTCGACCTCTCCCCGGTACTTTTCAAACTCCTCTAGCAGGGCGGCCACGGCAGCCTCGATGCCGTTCTTGAGAAACATCGGGTTGGCGCCCCCGTCCACGGCATGCAGACCCTCCCGGACGAGGGCCTGCGCGAGCACGGTGGCGGTGGTGGTTCCGTCGCCGGCAGTGCCGTTGGTCTTGGTCGCGACCTCCTTGACCAGTTGCGCCCCCATGTTGGCGAAGGGGTTACGCAGCTGGATCTCCCTGGCTATGGTCACACCGTCATTGGTGATGGTGGGCGGCCCGGTCAGTTTTTCGATGACGGCGTTGCGGCCCTTTGGACCCAGAGTCACCTTGACGGCGTCCGCCAGGGCATTGACCCCGGCCTCCAGCAGGCGGCGCGCCTCGACATTGAACCGCAGATCCTTGGCCATCTCTTCCTCAGTCCTTCCGCTCCGCATCCGTCAAGGCGGGCCGATGGCGGCACGATCGTGGCTGCGAGCAGCTGGCGGGGCATGGTGGCGAAACCAGCCCCACCTGGAGCCCGATCCGATCGCACAGTCGCGCCGCCGGAGCCCTGGGTTCCCGAGCCACGCACAGATCGGGTCCGAGTGATCAGTAGATCAGGGGATCAGGATCGCCCGACCGCGCACCTTGCCGTGGTGAAGGTCGTCGAGCGCCTGGTGGAACTCTGCCAGGGGGTAGGCACTCGTGTGCAGGGTGACCTTGCCACGGGTTGCGAGAACCATCAGCTCAACGAGGTCGCTGTACGATCCGACCAGGTTACCGATGAAGTTGATCTCAGTGGAAATGATGTCGATGGTGGAGACGTTCAGCNCCCCGCCATAGCCGACAACATAATACGAACCGGCGCGACGCAGCATGGCGACACCCGCCTCGATCGCACCGCCTTCGCCGACAAAGTCGATGACTGCCTCGGCGCCGCTGCCCCCGGTGAGATCGAGTACCGCGGACACCTCGCTGCCGTCGGCCCGCACCGTGTGGTCGGCGCCCAGTTCGCCGGCGAGCCGCAACGCCTCGGCGGAGCGGTCGACGACGATGATCTCGGCTGGGGTGAGGGCACGCAGCACCTGCACACCGATGTGGCCCAGACCGCCGGCTCCGATCACCACGACCCGGTCACCGGGACTCAGCGCCGCGGCTGCCTTGCGTGCCGCGTGATAGGCGGTCAGTCCGGCGTCGGCCAGTGCCGCCACATCCGCCGGTTGCAACGACGGGTCGAGTTTGACCACCGACCGGGCGTTGGTCCGCAGCAGTTCGGCGTAGCCGCCGTCGCTGTCGATTCCGGGAAAGGACGCCCGGGCGCAGTGCACGTCGTCGCCGTCCCGACAGGCCCGGCATAGCCCGCAGGTGACCAGCGGGTGCAGGATGACCGGGTCGCCCACGGCGATGTCGCTCACCGCCGAACCGACCTCGTGCACCCAGCCGGCGTTCTCGTGGCCGAGCACGTACGGCAGGGTCACGCCCGACTTCTGCTCCCACTGCCCTTCGATGATGTGCAGGTCGGTCCGACAGACACCGGCGCCGCCGATCCTGACCACCACGTCCAGCGGATGGAGGATCTTGGGCTCGGGGACGTCTACCAGCCGCGGCGCGTTGTCGTACTTGATGACCTGGACGGCCCTCATCGGCCCACCTCCACGTTCGTCGCTGTCACGTCACTGTCACGTCATGGGTGTGCGGTCCACCGTGCCGTACCGCGTCTCCAGCAGACCGCGGCAGACCGTGGTGTTCGCGTCGATCGTCACCCGGACGGTCCGGGCAAACCGCAGCCGGAGGGGCAGCGCCTCGCGATCGATCGGACGGCCGTCGTCGTCAACGAACAGCGGCGCCTCGGGAGCCAGGGACAGTCCGAGGGCATCCCGTCGGCGCAGCAGGCTGCGTCGTTCCGGTGACTCCGGCATGTCCGCCAGCCGGGCCCGATCCAGCGACTCGGGTGACCAGCCCGCGGCTACCAGGCGCTTGGCCGCGCCTTCCAGGCTGGCGGTGTGCGCCTTACGCAGGAAGGTCATCCGCAGGTCGTCGAGGCCTCCGGTGGCCTCCCCAGGAAAACTCGCCGGGAAACCGTCTCCGGCGGCGACTCCGGCGTTGATCTCTTCGGCAGCGAAGTGATCCTCCAGGGCCACGTCCACCTCGGTGACTCCTGGCAGCTCCTTCACCACGTCGTGCGCGTCGGACACCATCAGGTAGGCGAAGTTCGGCGCACAGAAGTAGGTCGGGAGTCTGAGCCGAACCTGCACCCGCCCGTCCTGGACCACCAGAGCACGGACGAATCCCAGCTCGGTGACGGGCTGGTCGAGCTCTGGGTCGTACACCCGCCCCAAAGCTTCCCAGACGTCCGCGGCCAGGCCGGTCCTACTGGTTACTGTGGGTGTGGTCATACGGACTGCCCTGCGCCCACGAGAGGCGTCGACGCCGGAGAACCGCTGCCCGCCCCGCTAACCTCGGCCGGTACCTCGATGTCGTAGAGCGCGGCCGCGTTGAGACCGAGAATTTTGCGCTTGATGTCGGGGGTGAGCACGCCGTACTCGGCCTGCATGTCCGCCGGGATCTGGAAGTCGACGAACTTCTCGACCAGCCACTTGGGGTGCCAGATCGCGTAGTCACTCGAGAAGGTCAGCCGGTTCTCGTCGAGCCAGTAGAGGAGCTCACCGATGATCTGCGCGAAGTAGCGCGGCCGGCTGTGGATGAACGGCATGGCCACCGCGAGCCCACCGTAGACATTGGGCTCCTGCGTGGCGATCCAACAGAAGTCCTCCAACCGGGGCAGTCCGACGTGTTCGATGATGAACCGCAGCTCGGGGAATTCGGTGGCCACATCATCGACGTCGGCGACATCGAACGCGTCCCGGTTCAACGGGTAGATCGTCGGGCCCTTGTGGATGTGGATGTTGCGGATGCCGAGTTCCTGGCACTTCTCCAGATACCGGTAGACCCACGGGTCGGTCAGCTTGTAGCCCTTGGACTCGCCCTTCCACTCCGCCGTGTAGAGCTTCACACCCTTGAGGTTCCAGCGTGCCGCCAGGTCCGCCAGCTTCGACAGGCCCAGTTCGCCGTCACGCGGGTCGAAGGCGCCGTTCACGATGAACTTGCCGGGGTACCGCTCGGCGAGCGCGCCGTCCTGCTCGGTGGTGTTGAAACCATTCCGGTAGAAGTCCGTCAGATAAGTGGGCTGGAAGATCCCCTTGTCGACGTAACCGTCCTCGAACAGGTCCTTCACCATGACTTCCGCAGAGTACTTCTGGAACTTTTCCCGCGGCCAGAGGTACTCCTGCGGGCTCAGATTCACATGGTAATCGTAGAAGCAGTCGATGAAACCTTTGCCGTAGCGGTTCGCCTGGTTTTCCGGGCTCCCATCCCAGAAGTGCAGGTGGGAATCCACGATGAAGTATCGCTCATTGTCCTTGACGTACATGTGGATATCCTCCGAAATATCATCACGGCCGGTCCACGCCGGGCCGGATGAGCCCGGCGTGGACCGTGCCGTTCGCCTCGGATCAGGTCAGTTAGTGACGACTTTCAGATCGAAATCGATGTACTCCGCCGCGTCCTCGGGGTTGGCGAACAGTACGGTCTTGTCGTCGAGATGCACCATCCGGCCGTAGTGCGTGGACATGATCTCTTCGAAGTCGGACACACCGAAATCGAAACCGAGCGCATCCGAGATCTCGTCGAAGTCAAATTCGATCTTACGTTCGCCGTCAACCCGGATCATGGACGGATACTCCTCGACGCGGATACCGGGCTTGCTCCGCATGACGTCGGCGACGACATATCCGTTCTGGTTGTTCATCAGGGTGACGCCGCACATGTTCGACGAGGTTCTATTGGATTTACCGAGCTCTGGGTTTCCGTTCGCGGTGGTCACTGCGTCAGCTCCTTCGGCTCGGGCAGACCAAGGTCGGAAAGGACGGCCCGGAATCCGTTGACCGTAGCGTCGAGGGATTCCGAGAAGGTGATGACTTTCTCCTGCGGCTGCGACCAGATCGGCTGCAGTTCATGGGCCGCCTTCAAGCTCAGCGGAACCCACCGGGACAACCAGCCGGAAAGGGTCTCGACGTTGCCTGCGCCGAACTTCTCGTCGGTGATGAGAAGCTTGAGCAGCGCGCGGGTGTAACGCAGGTCGCGCTCGTAGTCGTTCTCGCCGGTTCCGACCAGGGTCGGCGTGACGTAGTCGCCGTTACGGGCGGCGATCTGCATGACGAGGTGGCTGCGGAATAACACGCCGACCAGCGACTCGAACACGATGTTCGCGGCGACGAGTGCCTCCGCCCAGTCAGCGACCGCGGTGATCCGCTCGACGTTCTCCCGCACCGGCTGCCACACCGGGTCGTCGTGCCAGACCTTGCGGTGGGCCGATCCGTCGAACCCCGGCAGGGACTCGGCCAACTCCAGGTTGTACAGGGCGAGGTCCTGGGCGAAGCGGAGCTTGTGCGCGCTGTTCACCGCGATGGCAGTGTTAATCATGTTCGTGGGACCCGACCGCTGAGCGGCGACGAACACGTGCAGGCCCAGACCGTTCTCAGCGTGCATCCAGGCGCCCAGGTGCTGCTCGACGAACTTGGTCCACCCCCGCGACCAGCCGTCGTAGGCATGGGCCGCCCGCGCGTTTTCAAGGTTCTGCTGGATCTGCCGGACAACATTGGAGTTGTTCCGGTAGATGGTCTGCTCCCACTCCTCATTGGGGTCGCGGAAGGCATGCCAGTCCGAGGAGCGCAAAGCCGTCCAGTCCTGCGGATATCCGCCGGGTCCCTTGGCGAAACCGTAGATCCAGCCCTGGGCCAGGTAGCGGTCAGGGTCCGGCTGGACGTCGAAGGTGACGTCCTCGTACATGGTCGCCCGCATTTTCTGCGGCTTGAAGTAGTTGTACACACGGCTGGTGGAGCTGGGGAACGTTAACGCGCCCGCCTCCGCGTCGGTGAACTCCGGCTTGGGGAAGCTCCTGGTCTTACCCGTGACTTGCGTCATGCCTGTGCTCCTCGTGGCAGGTCGTCAACCGATGGCCGACCGGTGACGATGACCGGTCAGCTTTCGGCGGCGGCCGTGATAGTGAACTTGTCGTAGAAGATCTGTTCTTTCGGGACCCCACTCGACTCAAGCCGCGGCAATGCCGCGTCAATCATGGGAGGCGGACCACACAAGTAAACATCGCAGGATGCGATGTCGGTCTCGCGCCGGTCCACTATATCGGTTACCAACCCGTTTTCCACGGGATGGCCGATATCGTCCGAGTTCTCCGGCATGCTGTCGGACAGGCAGGGGACGAACGTGAAGCCGGGAATCGACGCACCGGTCTGGAGGATCTCGTCGACATAGAACAGGTCGCGGGGGGCACGAGCCCCGTAGTAGAAGACGACCTCCCGCTCGCTGTTCTTCGTCGCCAGCTGGCGTAGCAGGGAGAGGATCGGGGCCATCCCCGCGCCACCACCGATGAAGACGATCCGACGGTCCGAGCTCACCCGGAGCGTGAAAGCACCGTACGGCCCGGTGACGGTCAGTGGGTCATCGGGGCGCAGACCGTCCTCCAGAAGTCCGGAGAAACGCCCGCCCGGATACTTCTTGATAATGAACTCGAGATAGCCTTCCGCCGCCGAGATGTTCGCCATGGAGAACGAACGGTGTTCACTCGAACCAGGAATGGTGATATCGACGTACTGACCCGGATGGAACATGAAGTCCGGTGAACCGGTGATGTCCAGACGCAACCGGGTGATGTCGTGGGTGAGATCTTCCGTCTCCACGACAGTGCTTTCTATGGTCCGCACCGGAAGGCCGGAGCGGATCATGTCCTCGTCATAGTTGACCAGTTCGACCGACAGATCGCTGAAGGCGTGCGCCCGACACAGCAGGATGTAGCCCTCATCACTTTCGTAATCGGCCAACGCGAAGGTCGAATAGCGGCCCATCTGTACATCACCGTCAAGCAGGAAGGACTTGCACGCCGAGCACTGTCCCTCCTTGCATCCGTGCATCAGGTTGACGCCCTGGCGGAACGCCGCGTCGAGCACGGTCTCGTCCTCGGTAACCTCGATCTCCACGTCGACCGGCTCGAACCGGACCCGGTGGGTGTCGCTCATGCCCGTCTCTTTCCTGCTTTGAAAAACCCGTCGTATCCGGGCGAGCCGCCCGGGCCGCGCCTCGGTGGTGCGGCCCCACCGGCGCTCGTGTCGCGGCGCCGGTGGGGCCGTGTTCGTTCGAACGCGTTCAAGAAACGTCCGTCGGCCCCCTCGGACGGCGGTTCTTCAACACGCCCGCAGCTTGCAGGGCGCTATTAGGAAACGGGTGCCGGCCGACCAGCCGGACCGCCGGCCCGGTAGGCCGCCATCGCCGCCTCACGCTCGGCGTCGTTCATCTCGTTGAGTGCGACATTCGGACTGCTGAACGTGATGCCGCGGACATCGTCGAGCGTCCAGAGCTTCGAGGGGTCGTCGAGCTCGAGATGGGGCTGCGGAATCAGGGTCTTGCCGTCATCACGGACGTACCCGAGGTCGGAAATGACATCGGCGAGATCCCAGTTGTGGTAAAGAGTCTCCCACTCCCGCTTGCCGGTCAGCCGGCCCATGTTCGGCGTCGGGCGGCCCTGGTACTCCGGCCGGAACGCCACCTTGTCAGTCCAGTGACAGGCTTCGGAGCAGTAGGTGCGCCACTGGTCGTCCACCTTGTCATGCACCATGTCCTCGCGGATCACGCAGGGCACCATGCACGTCCAGCACCGCTGGGGGTACTGGTAGTCGACGTTCTCGAACGCGATGGGCTTGTTCCGGCCGGGGTAACGCATCCGGTTGTAGTTCTCCCACCACTTGCCGTACTTGTTGTACCAGCCCGGGTACTTCGACTCGAACCACTCGAAGTCGTCGTCGGTCATCGGGTCGATCCGCCAGTAGTTCACCGGCCATCCGGTGGCGAAGAACTGCGCGACCTCGTGCACGTACCCCTTGTTGTAGATACGGTTCCAGGCTTCCTCGACCAGGTCGTGGGGGATCACCAGGCCGTACTTCTCGAGCGGGATGAGGTAGCTGCGGTAGTAGTCGTCGTAGATCCAGCGCTGCCACATCTCCGCGTAGCTCTCGCGGTCCTTGCGGCGGTCCTTCGTGCCGTACTCGATGAAGGTGCCGATCGCGGCATCCACCACGGCGTGGTTGTTCCACCACGCGTAGCGCAGGTCACGCTCGAGCAGCGGCCGGTTGGCCTCGTCGGCGAGCGCCATGAGCAGGATGGAGTACCCGTTGCTGATGTGGCGAGACTCGTCGGACTGGACCGAGTGGAACACCGTCGGTAGCAGGTAGTCACCGTTGGCGGCCGCCTCGGACGGCATCGCGACAAACAGGGTGTTGGTGAACGCCGTCTCGGCGACGACGGTCAGGTAGATGTTCGCCGCGGTGATCGCGTCACCGGTGATGAAGCCCTCACCGAACTGGCGGCCGATCGTTCCGGCGTAGTTGTTGGCGAACGCCTTCTCAGTGATGTCGAAGCCGGCCGGATCGATGTAGTGGTTCATGTACAGGCGCTTGAGGTTCATCTGGATCGTCGAGTGACGCACCTCGTCGATCATCTGTACCGCGAGCCCGTTGTGGATCTCAGGGTTGGGGACGGCATCGATCGCCATCGGCATCGCCCGGGCCGCGGAGATCTCCGGGAACGGGATGATCGACAGGAAGAGCTTCTGCCACTCCATCCAGCGCTGCTGGACCTGGCGGAACATGTTGCCGCGAATCGCGCCGTCCATCGCGCCGTACACGCGGTTGTCCTTCTCCTCCTCCATCGGGAAGTAGGAGCGCAAGATCTGCTTGAGCGGGTCCTTCTTCGGAGACTTGTCGAAGGTATAGTCGGTGGCAAACCGCTTCGCGGGCGTCGCGAACGTCGGTTCCCATGACAGCTCCGTGATCTTTTTGTGTGCCTTTGTCAAGCTTTGACGGCTCACGTCCTGCCTCCTGGACGATACGGGGTCGGGCAGACACCGGCGATGCCCGCCTGCACCGAGATCGACGCCGATCCGCGTCGACCCTCCTTCCGGCCGGAACCGGTGCCTGCACCACGTCCCTTCGTATGTCCCACATCACACTCCCCGTGGGAGGTGTGTGGGATCTCAATCTGAGACAGGTACCAGGACTCGGCCAGTAAGATCATCGGGGAGGCGAGATGCGAGGAGCGATCGGCGATCGGCGATCGGCGCCGGTCGGGGGTCGGTCGGGCGCGGCGGACGCCCGGCAGTGGGCGGAGCACAAGGTCTAGCCAGACGGTGGGCTGCGATCTAACCTCGCTCGGGAACCGCTCGTGACCACGTCGGACGCTGCGGTTGTACCGGAGTCGTCGAGGTTCGCCGTTCGCGGGAGGAGATCCATCAGATGGCTGGTTGTTCGAGCAACCTAGATGCTTATAATCATCAGGGCGCCGAGGTTGCGCAGGCGCGGGAGCTGTTCCTGACCACCGACTCCATCGAGCCGGACAGGGTACGCGACAGCATCCGGGCGTCCTGGTTACGCTCCCGGCACTGGGAGGTAGCGGCGGAAGGCCCCCGACTCACGTTCGTGGGCGACCTCGACAGCGAAAACCCGGTCAGCCGCGCCGCAGCGCCCATCGTCCGCCAGCTCGGCGATCAACTTGTAGACCAGCCTATCAGCATCATCCTGACCGATGCCGAGGGAGTCGTCCTGGCCCGGCGCACCGGTGACCGCGCCCTGGAGAAGCACCTCGACGCGGTCCAGCTCGCACCGGGTTTCAGCTACGCGGAAAGACTGGTGGGAACCAACGGAATCGGTACCGCGCTCGAGGGAAGGTCCCCCGCCCATGTCTTCGGGCACGAGCACTACGCCTCGAACCTCGAGAATCTAGCCTGCGCCGGAGTGCCGATGCACCATCCAGTCACAAGGAAGATAATTGGCGTCTTGGACCTGACCTGTTGGCGTCCGGACGCCGGGCCGCTGCTCATGGCCATGGCCCGGGCCGCGGCGGCACAGATTCAGGAATCCCTGCTCGCCAACGAAGAACACCGTGACCTTGCCCTGTTACGGGAGTATCTCAGGACATGCCAACGGATTTCCGGCGTGGTGCTCGGCCTCAACGACGACGTCGTCATGATGAACGAGCACGCGCGCCAACTACTCGACCCCCGCGACCAGTCGGTGCTGATCGGGCGCATCACCGATGTCGTCGCCAGACGCCGTGCCACCACCCTGATGATGGAACTGCCCAGCGGAACCTGGGCCCGCGTGCACTGCCGGACAGTGGCAACGGAGAGGGCCACCGACGGGGCGGTGGCCCATGTCCGTTTTGTCGAAGCGCCGCGCCCGCGGCATGCGGACACCGCTCTGACGCGGCTTCCGCTGCCCGGCATCGTCGGCTCCGGAACTCTATGGACCCGTGCCTGCCGGGAAGTGGACGCGGCTGCGCAAGCAGGTGAGTGGGTGATATTACGAGGAGAGCCCGGCGTGGGCAAAACAGCCCTGGCCCGGGCCGTGTGCCAGCGGCATGATCCGTCCGCGTGGTTCTCCGTTGTCGACGGCCACAACACTACTGTTCGGGAGTGGGGGACCCTTCTCCGCCACGAACTGAGCCGTAGCCGGGGCACGCTGGTGGTACGCCACGTCGATCGCATCGACCCCTATCGGCTGCATGTGCTGGCGTCCGCCTGCCAAGCAGCGGAGGCGGGCGGCCGCCGGGATCTGCCGTGGGTAGTCCTGACGCTCAGCGCCGACGACAAACCCCTCGGCCCCCTGATGCGCTACTTCCCGCGTTGCATCGAAGTGCCCCCGTTGCGGCACCATATCGATGATCTGCACCAAATCGTGCCGTTCCTGCTGGTAAAACTTACCCGTGGCGGCCAACTCGCCTGCTCCCCGCAGGCTATGCAAGCACTGTTGCGTACCAGTTGGCCAGGCAACATCGAGCAGGTGCGGCAGGTGCTGCGCAAAGTCATCCAGGTTCGCCCCGCAGGCACGATCATGGTCGGTGACCTGCCGCCGGAATGTCACACGGTCACCCGCCGGGTTCTCGGAGCCATGGAGGCGATCGAGCGGGACGCAATAGTGCAGAGCCTGCTCAGTGCGGACGGGAACAGGACCCTCGCGGCGCGGGCTCTCGGCATGTCGCGAGCGACGATCTACCGCAGAATCCGGCAGTACGGCATCGAGATCCCCGCTCCCAGCGTGTAGACGCAATCTTGCGTGGAGCCCACGGGAGCAGAGTGCGGGGAGCAGAGTGCGGGGAGCAGCAGCCCTACGACAGGCCGCAGTGGCGGTCCCTAACGTGGGAGGCCCATCATGGCTGCGCGGTCGCGACCCGGTCCCGGCCGGAGCGCTTTGCCTGGTAGAGGGCCACGTCGGCGCGGATGAGCAGGTCGCCAAGCCCGGAATCGTCCGGGTTCAGCATCGCCACCCCCACGCTGACGGTGACCGGGAGCGGACCGTCGGCGGTAGCCACCGGGCTGGCCCCGATCGCCTGCCGAAGCCGCTCGGCGAGAACACCCGCCGTCGCAGCCGGGCAGCCCAGCACGGCCGCGAACTCCTCGCCGCCGATACGGCCGACGATGTCCTGCGGGCCCAGCGTGCCCTGCACGCGCCGAGCGACCTCGGCGAGAACCGCGTCACCCACAGCATGACCGTGACCGTCGTTGACCTGCTTAAAATGATCAATATCGATCATGAAGGCAGCCAGCGACCGCGCCGCATGCAGATGCCCGCGGACCAGAGCATCGGCCTGCTCGAAGAAATGACGCCGGTTCGCCAGCCCCGTCAGCGGATCACTGTCCGCAAGCCGCTGCGTCTCCTCGAACAGGTAGGCGTTCTCACAGGCCGCCGCCGCCTGGCCCAGCACGGCATAAGCCAGACGAGCCTGCCTGGGATTGTAGCCACCAGCAGCCCGCGAGGCGATCAGAACGACGACGGTGGGGGCCGGCCGGCACAGCGCCGGCACGGCCAGCCAGCTGCCCACCGGGTAGCGCTGGCCGGGGAGCACCTCCGGCAGCCTCCGGTGCGGCCCGATCATCCCACCGCCGTGGAACGCCAGCAGCAGAGGGGAATCCGGAAGCGGGACGATCATCGCCCCGACCGCCCGGGTATCCACCTGGCCGTGGACCGCCACGACCCGCAACGTTCCGCACGGTTCCCGGGCCAGCGCCCACGCCGCCTCGCACGGAAGCTGCGCGGCAGCCGCCGTCATGACCCGCCCGAGGATCTCCGGCGGAGTCACCGCCCTGGTGGTCTCGACGACGACCCGGTGCATCGTCTCGGCCAGTTCCCGCTGCTGGCGCTCGGCCATCAGCAGCCTGCGCAACTCCGCCGCGTCGGCCTCGCGAAGCGAGATCAGTTCCCGGTCGTGCCCCGGCACGGCGAGAAGCAGGACATCCTGGATCTGGTTGGCGACCATGCCCGCCATGACCGCCAGCAGCGGCCCGGCATCCCGGCGCGGACAGGTGAGATCGAACAGGCCCAGCGTCTGCCCCGTCACCGGATCACGCAGGGGAACACCGGCGCAGGCGAACTCGCCGAGGGACTCCGCGTAGTGCTCCTGACCGAACACGTGCGCCGGCCTGTGCTCCTCAAGAGCGGTACCGATGCCGTTGGTGCCGACAAACCGCTCGGCATAACTAAATCCGGGCAGCAGCGATACGCGGTCCAGCCGGCGTTCGAATGCGGCGTCGCCGGTGCACCGCATGAGCACCAGACCGTTCGCGTCGGTGACGATCGCGCTGACGGCCTGCCTGGCCAGCCGATCGGCGAGCTGGCACAGGACCGGTTCGGCCGCGCGCGCGACAGGTACGTCAAGGTCCGACGCGGCGAGGAGGGGCTCGGGGCTGTCCGCGGCCACCGCCCACCGCCGCGACCGCATCCACGACTCGCGGATCGGATCCCGCACCCCACCGGACTCGCTGGTCTCAGCCGAGATCTCAGCCGAGATCTCAGCCGAGATCTCAGCTGAGATCCCGGCGGTGAGGAACCGCTCGCGCAGCCGCTCGAGCGAGGCTCCTTCCCCACCGTTGAGGCGAAGCCCCGAGGCCCGTCCGGCTCGCCGAGACGGTCTTGACCGATCCGGCATGACGCACCTTCCCGCACCTTTAACCGTGTGACCTGGGGCAAGTATATGCCGCTTGGACCTGAGCTCAGAATCATAGTCCGCTTAGCCCGGCCTGCCAGGGGAGACAAAAATCGCGGAGAAAGTGATATCCAGTATTTTTCTTCCGAAATCGGTCTTTCGGGCGGTTGGTAGGTTGACGCCTCCTGCCATCGGCGCCGTCAGCCGGTGAGCAGACCTCGCAGGAACAGCCGCACCCACCGTCGGGGGGCCGCCGGTGAGATCCCGTCACCGGGCATCAGGCTGAGCACCGGCACGAAGTCGTCCGCGGTGACGTCGGAGTGGAGGACGCCCTGACGATGCGCGATCTTCACTAGGTGACTCAACGCGACCTTCGTACCGCTGATGACGCCCGAAGCGCGGAGGGCCCCTCGGAGTTGCACGCCTGCGCGTACTTCGCCACCAGCCGCGGCGTTTTCTTCTCGCCGGAGCCGCCCACCATGGTCGACTGCAGAATCGTCGGCGGCCCCAAACCTAGGCGACCTCGACGGTCCGCATGCCGATCACACTGGATGCACGTCCTGACCGTCATCGGCCGCTCGCGACCTCGGTAAGTGTCAAGCGGCCTTTGGGCAGTTGCTTCAGGGCAGCCGCCCTCGGCCCGACCGGACCGGTCGCCAAGATTCGATCTTCGTGTGCGCCGTGGATGGGCTCATTGTGGGTGCGGATGTCCCGACACGGAGAGGCACCCACAGGCATGCTCCGGCACGGAAAACGCCGTGAGCTGGGAGAAGGCGGCATCACCAGGAACCTTGCGGCATGAGCCGGCACGCGCCCGTGCGACTTGCAATCGAGCGGCTACTGATTCGAGTCCCCTCACCAGCTCCAATGACAGGGCTTTCAGGATTGTACCGCGTTACCGGTCGCCATTCTATTAGGATATAAAAATTCGTCGGCGTGTCGGCCGCCAGTTGACCGACAGGCGAGAAAGTGTCGCTTTTTGTCGGAGGATGCAGGTGCGCCAAGTCGAAGTGAAGTACTCGGTGACCGACCCGGCTACGGTCACGGCAGCGCTTCGAGCGGCCGGTGTGGACCTCACCGATCCGGTGTTTCAGGATGATCAGGCATTCGCGCCGGTGGCTCGCACCGTGTGCAGGGTGTCGAACCACACGAACGCCCCGGTCAGGGCCAGGGGTGCCAGCAGCGCACGGAACTCGGCGTTCTCGTTGGTCTTCGCGTCGATCTCCCGCTGGCCGACCATCGCCCCGGCGCCGGGGGAAACGACCCCGAGCAGGTGAACCTGGCTGCCATCGGCACGTGTCGCCCCCCGGCCGGTCTCCCGTCCACCGCGTACGCCCGCACCGGGAACAGCCGCACCACTGTTCACGTCCACCGCCCCGGGCGGGGACGCCGCGGTGCCAGCGACCACATCCGCGAGATCAGCCGGCATGTCGGCGAGCGGCGAGTCAAGCAACGCGACCGCAAGCGCCTGATCGTCGGCCCTGTCGAGGAACCGGCGGATCGTCGACTAATCCGGCAGCAGATGCCCGCTCCACGAATTCCACGGCAGCCGTAACCGGACCCGCTCCGCCCACGTCGTGGCCGCCAGCCATTCCGTCACCACCACGCTCGCCGGCACGTCGCCGTCCGATGCAGCTCCACCGTACGGCGCACCATCCGACGGCGCACCATCTGAGACACCGTCGGCTGCCGCCCGCCACCGGACGCGGCGTGGGTGAGGCGGAAGCGGTAGCTGGCGGCGGTCTGGCCGGTACCGAAACGGTTCGTAACGCAATGCGATGACCTCGGTGTCGCAGCCGCCGCAGCGCAGCACCTCGGCCATCTACACGGGAGTTATCGCCTCCGGATCGTCGACGATTAGCCGGGCGCCCCGCCACCGTTGCGTACAAGGTGGCCGGGGCCGTCTGGTCCGTCACGCGTCACTCTTCTCGGAGGCGGACGGGCGCGGCGCGAGCGGGAGCGAGTGTGGCGAGGGCCGCGGTGGGCACGTCCGGTGTGGGTGGGGTGAGCCCCCCGAGACTCACCCCACCCACGCCGAAGGCCAGTCATCGCTGGCATGCGGCGGTCACTGGCCGAGCCGTCGCCACCAGGCACTGATGGACGGCGGTCGGCTGCGCCGAGCCGCGACCTTGGCTGAGGCTGCGGCTCAGCCGTCGTCGTCATCGCCGTTGATGGTGGTTGGGTTCACGGCCGCTCCCTTCTGCCGGGATCGGGACTCGCGGTCACGGCGAACATCCGCCGGCCGGCCCGTCACCCGGAGGGCGACCGTCAGCGCACGGGCGCACGCTGAGCACGAAGCGAGAACGAAAGCCCGCGCCCAGCACCGCACCGCCAGGGGCTACAGACATCACCGCCGACACGAGCCATGGACGTCACCGACCGACGGCGTCACGAACGGCAGGCGTCACGAACGGCAGGCGTCACGAGCGGCAGGCGTCACGAACGGCAGGCGTCACCAGCAGCCGCGGAGGTCACCGACGGCGGGCGTCACTGGTCCCAGTCAGTCTCGGAAAGAACGAGTGGGCGCCGGTTCCAGGAGTGCCGCGAACGCATGTTCGTGGGATCAAAGTCGAGCAGGACGCCTGGCCGACCCCGGCGGCACGGACCGCACCCGCCCGGCGGCGGGGACTGACCCTCGTCAGCCCGCCTGTGCCTTGGCGGCGGCCTTCATCGCCTTCTTGTACTCCCGGACCTGGTCACGGGTGGCAACGTCAGTGATGTCCGCGATGGAGCGGAACGTGCCCTCGTCCCCGAACGGCGCGGAGGCCTCCCGCCATCCCGGTGGGGTCACGCCAAGCTGCTTGCCCAGCAGCGCCACAAAAATCTTGGCCTTCTGCTGACCGAACCCCGGCAGCGCCGCCACCCGCCTCAGCAGTTCCTTACCGTCGGCCGCGGTCGTCCACACGCGGGCCGCGTCGCCGTCGTAGGTGTCCACGATGAGCTGACACATGGCCTGTACCCGCTTGGCCATCGAGCCAGGGAACCGGTGCAGCGCCGGCACCTGCGAGAAGATCGCGCCCAGGGCGTCAGGGTCGTACTTCGCCAACTCCTCCGCATCCAGCGGCTGGCCGAGGCGTCGGGTCAGCTCATGGGGCGCGGCAAAGGCACGCTCAAGAGGAATTTGTTGATCCAGCACCATCCCGATCAGCAACGCCAACGGATCGCTCGTCAGCAACTCGTCCGCCTCGGCGATCTGGCTCAGATGCAATCCCACGCCAACACCGTAGCCGACCGCATCGCATCCGCCGCCCGGTCGTTGATCAGGTTGTGTAGTCGGTGTAGTCCCGACAGGCGGCGTAGTCGTCGGCATCCAGGTAGTGGCACCAGGGTGACTGTGAATCGGGGAAGCGAAGTCGACTGGTGCCCTTCCAACTCGCAACCTCGACGTGGCGACCAAGATCCCTCACGGTCCATGTCGGCCCGAGGTGCCCGAGGGCAAGAACGCGGTGCAAGCGGAGAGATGGACGTTCTGGTAGTCCAGGAAGACAGCGACTCGTGGGGTCATGACGTAGCCGACCTCGAAAAAGGCCCCGCCAGTCCCGGAGGACGGCGGGGAGTAAGTGGCTCTCTGGGCCGTCAAACGCCGGCACGGTCGCCCGCTGCCGACCTTCGCTCCAGCAGCCGCCAACCGGATCGTGACGCTACGCAGCCAGGCCGGCGCGGACCGTCTCGTTCCACTGAACCCGTCGAGCGCGGGCCACTTACCCAGGCACCGGCCCCGCCGAAATCGACGATCACCGTCGTGTGGTTCACCGCCGCGCGTCCGACGTCGTCCGCTCGTCTCATTCGATGAACCGCGGCCGAGCCAGAGACACCCCGGCACCATCCACCTCGGCGACCCCGTCCCCTCGGGCGGTCCCCGCAGCTGGGTAACCGGCGCGATGCGCCAGGCTCCCGCTCAGGGCTGGGCGAGGCGGGTGACGAAGTCGGCCACGATCGCCAGCTCGGCGTCGTCGTAGCGGCCGAGCGACTCCATCAGGCCGGCTCCCTTGGAACCGTAGAACGCGCCCAAGTCCGCGGCGATCCGCTCCCGGCGCGGGACAGGATGGCCTTCCTCCGGTTCTCGGCGGAGCGCTCCCGGCGGACGTGACCGACGCGCTCGAGGCGGTCGAGCGCTCCGGTGACAGTGCCGGTCCGCAGGCCGCTCAGATCGGCCAGCCGCCCTGGTGTCAGCGGTCCGCGCATCTCGCGCAGTGTCAGAACGGCGCGTCGCTCGTGCCGAGTTCGATCTCCTTCGCCCCCTCGTGGCTGTAGAGGACCGCTCCTGCGATCAACCGGACGACCGCGGCGAGGACGTCCGTATGTCACGATCAAGGGGGGTGCGTCGTCAGATCGGCATGAGTAGGATTGTGATCACCGGATCCACTGGCGTCATCGGGCGGCGCGCCATCCGGGAGCTGCACGCCACCGGCCACCACGTGAGGGGCGTAACCCGGTCCGCGCCCGGCCGCGAGCGGCTGGCCAGCCTTGGGGTCGATGCCGTCGACGCCGACGTCTTCGACGAGGCTTCGCTGAGCCGGGCCTTCGACGGGGCGGAGGTCGTCATCAACCTGTTGACCCACATCCCGAGCGCCGATCGTATGGCCGACCCGTCAGCCTGGGCCGAGAACGACCGACTGCGCACGAAGGCGTCGGCGGCGATCGCACGGGCGGCCCAGGCCGCCCGTGCGCGCCGGCTCGTCCAGGAGTCGATCGCGTTCGTCTATGCCGACGGCGGCGACGCGTGGCTCGACGAGGACGCACCGCTCGCGGGGGGCGGCGTGACAACGTCCGCGCTGACCGCCGAGGATCACGCGCGCGAGATGTTCGACGGCGACACCGTCGTGCTGCGCTTCGGGCTGTTCCTCGGACCGGACAGCGGCTCCACGCTGGCCACTGTGGAAGCCGCACGGCGGGGAACTTCGATCGCGGCCGGACCACCCGGCGCCTACCGGCCGACGCTCTGGCTGGAGGACGCGGCATCGGCCGTCGCCACTGCACTGAGCGTCCCCGCCGGGACCTACAACGTCGCTGACGCCGACCCACCTACAAACGCCGAGATCGATGCCGCGTTGGCCGCCGCCGTCGGGGTCACGGCACTGCGGCCGAGGACGCCAGGGGACGGGCCGATGAGCCGCTCCCAGCGGGTGTCGAGCCGACGGCTGCGCGAGGCGGGCGGCTGGGCGCCGCGCCTGCGCGCGGGTACGGAGATCTGGGGCCGGATCACCACATGACCATTCTGGAGCGCTTCACGCAGGCACGCCCTCGGCTGCTACGGCTCGCATACAGCGAGCTCGGTGACCTCGGCGAGGCCGAAGAAGTGGTCCAGGATGCCTGGCTGCGGCTCGCGCGCGCGGACCACGCGGCAATCGAGAACCTGGATGGCTGGCTGACCACGGTCGTCGCTAGGCTCGCCCTTGATCGCCTCCGGTCCGCTCGGGCGCGCCGCGAGATCTACGTCGGCCCGTGGCTCCCAGAGCCGCTCGGGTCGGGTGACCCGGCAGACCGTGTCACGCTCGACGAATCCGTCAGCTACGCCTTGCTAGCGGTGCTCGAGCAGCTCTCACCGGCGGAACGCACGGCGTTCGTGCTGCACGACGTGTTCGACATACCGTTCGGCGAGGTCGCCGAGGTGGTCGGCCGCACGCCCGAGGCAGTGCGGCAGCTCGCGGCGCGTGCCCGCCGCCACGTCAGGCGCGAGCACTCGCGTTTCGTGGCCTCGGGTGAGGAGCACGATCGCGCCGTACGGGCGTTCGCGCTGGCAGTGGCCGAGGGCGACCTCGGCGGTCTCCTCGCCGTTCTCGACCCGGATGTCGTCTGGAGGTCGGATGGCGGCGGTCACGCGGTAGCGGCACGCAGACCGCTGCACGGCGACATTCGGGTCGCGCGAGCATGGGTGGCGCTTAGCCGCAGGCTCGACCACCCGATCGAGACCACGCTCAACGGGCAACTCGGGCTGGTGATCCCGAGTCACGACGGCCACCGCGCAGCGCTTTCGTTCGCGGTGAGTGACAATCGGATCACGCGCATCGACGTGGTCCGCAATCCGGAGAAGCTGCGACGAATCTGAAAAGCATGGGGACGAGGCGCTGAGTCGCACCGAGCGCGACCACTCTCCCGCGCTCCACCCGAGAGATGTTCCAACGACGTTCCTTGTTTATCCGGCTTGCTGGTCTAGGACCATGCCCACCAGGAGCGCCAGGGGGTCCTCGGTGATGAAGGCGTCCGCCTCTGGATCGCCGGACAGGTGCAGGCCCATGCCCGTCAGGGTATCCACGACGAATACCCCGCCGGACTGGTGCGTCCGGCGGGGTGGGGCGTCAGGGACGCCAGACCACTTCCACCCGTTCGGGGTCGAAGCGGTTCGTTGGGCCGTCAGCCGCCTTCAGTACGACGGCCTCGATGACGGTACTAATGATCTCCCAGCGCTGCTCCAGCTCCAAAGAGGGCCAGCCCTCGGCCAGGTTCGTGACCTTGGGGCCGGTGTGGGCGCGTAGCCACTCGGCCTGCTCCGCCCTCAGGTGCAGGATGGATTGCTCCTGCTCGCGCACACGGGGGAAGACGTACGGGCCGGGCAGCTCGTCCCGGTCATAGGCACCCATGAGTTTCGCGATCTTGGCCTCCGCCTTGGCCAACTCGCCCGCCCTTGGCCACCTGCCCACCTCGGCCTCGACGTCGCGGCCTGCCAGGTAGGCCAGGACCAGCTCGGAGACAAGGTCATCAACATGGCGGCCTGTGACGCCGACCTTGCCGCACCCGCCCGCGGTGACGGCCTTGCAGGCGTAGTGGTGCTTGCCCCACCGCCGGTCGTAGCCGCCCATCAGGTGGCGGCCGCGGAACCCGCAGCAGATGATCCCGGACAGCAGATACTTCCGTCCGCCGATGTGGACGTGCTTGGAAACCCGGCTGGGGTCGCGGAGCTTCGCCACCACCGCCTCCCAGACATCCAGGTCCAGGATGGGCTGCTGCTGGCCCTTGACCGGCTGGCCGTCCGCGTCCACCACGTAGCGCTTCTCCAGCGGGACGGAGGTCGGGCCGTACACCCGGTAGCCGACGATGCGCGGGGACAGGTAGATGTTGCGCAGGACGGGTTTTTGCCACTTCTTGCCCATGGCGCTGGCGATGCCAAGATCGTTCCACTGGCGACAGATGGTGTGGAGGCCAACGCCGGCCAAGATCTGATCCGCCCCCGCGACCAGGAGCGCCGCCGCCGGTTCGTCCTTGGTTTCCTTGTCGGCCAGCCAGCCGAAGGCACGGTTGCCCCCGACGGTAATGCCGGCCTGGGCCATGGCGAGGTGCTTGCGCCGAACCCGCTTGGAGGTGTCCAGGGACTGCCGCGCCTTGAGGGTGACGACGATCCGG
>NZ_JDWE01000046.1:0-35599 GCF_000685765.2 Frankia sp. BMG5.23 | reverse complement strand
GGCACCTACTTCTGGTTCCCGAAGGTCACGGGCCGGCTGATGAACGACCGGCTCGGGAAGATCCACTTCTGGACGGTCTTCCTCGGCTTCCACACGACGTTTCTGGTGCAGCACTGGCTCGGCGTGCAGGGTATGCCCCGCCGGTACGCCGACTACGGACCGAACGACGGGTTCACCACGCTGAACACGATCTCGTCCGCGGGTTCGTTCCTGCTCGCCCTCTCGACGCTGCCGTTCATCTACAACCTCTGGCACTCCTACCGCAAGGGCCCACTCGCCGTCGTCGACGACCCCTGGGGCTACGGGAACTCGCTGGAATGGGCGACCTCCTGCCCCCCGCCGCGGCACAACTTCCGGACGCTGCCGCGCATCCGCTCCGAACGCCCGGCGTTCGACCTGCACTATCCCCAGGCAGCCGGCCGCATCGACTATCATGCGACCCCCGAGATCACACTGACACCCGAGACCACGCCGAGGCCCGAGACCGCGGACCCGGCCGAATCCACAGCGGCCGAATCCACAGCGGCCGGACCCGACCGCCCGGCGCCGGAATCCGGCTTCAGGACGCCGGAATAACCGGCACGAGCAGCCGCAGGGCACCGGGGCGCACGACGATCTCCGCCGGCAACGACGCCAGCGGATCGCCGTCGGCGTAGACGGCGAAGGGCCGGTCGGCCTCGATGCGCACCCGCCGGGCCCGCAGCACCCGCACGTGCCGGGTGTCGACGTGACGCCCGGAGAACACCCGCGGGAACAGCGCCAGGAACGTCAGGCGGGAGGTGCGCGAGATCAGCAGGACGTCCAGCAGCCCGTCGGCGATGTCCGCCCCGGGGGCGAACCGCATCCCGCCGCCGTAGTACGCCGAGTTCGCCGCCGCAACCGTCCACCCGACCAGGTCCCGAGGCGCGAGGTCGTCCACCGTCACCGTGAAGCGCGCCGGGCGCCAGGCGGCCAGCGCCCGCAGCGCCGCGTAGGTGTAGACCTGCTGGCCGCGCAGGAACCGGGTCCGGTTGGCGATCACCTGGACGTCGGAGTCGTAGCCAACGCTCGCGATCCCGAGAAACGGCCGGCCGCCGACCTCGGGCAGGTCGACCCGGCGTTCCCGGGCGTGCGCAAGCCCGGCCGCGACGCGGCACGGGTCGCGGGGCAGGCCGAGACCACGCACGAAGTCGTTACCGCGCCCGCCGGGGAGCACCGCGAGCACGCCGCCGCAGCGGGCCACCCCCCCTGCCACCGAGCCAGCTAGGCCGTCGCCCCCGAGCGCGACCACGACCCGGCCCTGGGCGGTGGCCGCCGCCGCGAGATCGTCCGCGTGGGCGAGGTCGCGGGTCGGGGTGACCCGGACGTCCCGCGCCCAGCGCGCGAGCTCGATGCGGACGCCGTCGAGCATCCGCATCGCCCGCCCGTGACCCGCGCTCGGGTTGACGATCACGGCCAGCCGGTTGCGGTCGACCTCGGCGGGTTCGACCCGCAGCGGCTGCGGCGCCACCGCACCGAGGCTTCCCCGGGAGGGTGTGCGGGGGGCAGCGGCGTCCGTCATGGTGAGCGAGCTTACGGGCGGGTGCGGCAGGTCCCCCAGCGGCCGGGGATGCGGAGCCGGGGATGCGGAGCCGGGGATGCGTGACCATGGCGGCTCACCGCCCGGGCAGCGGCCCCGCGGACAGGTGCTGGCTCGATGCACCGAAGAACGACCGCTCGCCGAGCTGCGGATCGTCGCGCAGGTCCCGCAGCACGAGGTGTTCCAGCAGGAGCAGGGCCGCGTCGGCCGGCCAGAGCACCAGCCACAGCCACACCCCCCGGGCCTCCCCGACGAACGCCGCCCGATCGGGGGGTACGACCAGCGGCCACAGCGCCGTGGGATGCCCGGCGGCCTCTACCTTCGCCTCCGGTACGCCGGGCAGCGGTTCGGGATCGGGACCGCTGATGCCCGCGAGCCGGGCGCCGAGTCCCACCCGAGGCGCCTCGGCGACGAGCACCATCTCGGCCGGCCCGCCCAACGGAGAGGGCCCGGCGGCGGCAACTGCCGTGGCACGCGGCCCGGTACGCTCGTCACCGGCCCAGCCGACGCCGCTGACGTACCAGTGGACCGGCATCGGCTGCGGCAACCAGATCGGGACCGTCGAGGTCTTCGACAGCGCGTGGAGCGCCTGTTCCCGCGACGACACGGCGGTGCGGTAGGGACTCACCTCCCCGTGATCGTCGCACCGCCACTGGCTGCTCCACAGATCGGGTGGACGCAGCGGTCCGAGACAGCGCGGGCAGGCCGCAGCAATGGTCACCGGGCGCCTCCTGGCGTAGGTGGAGATGTCGCCGAACATCGGCACTCCGGCACCGGTATGCCCTCGGCTTTCCACCCGCAATCGCCCCACCAGGTTCCCACCCGCAATCGTCCGACCTGGGCAGATATGCCGAACAGCCGGGTGCGCCATCCCTCCGTCACCCCTCCGGGCGGGCCGGGGAGGGAGGCTGACGGCGCGCCGCGAGCTCCGCGAACGCCTCGTCGAGGAGATCGAGGCCAGCCAGCAGCAACGGCTCCTCGATCACCAGCGGTGGCAGCAGCCGGAGCACGTTGCCCCAGGTGCCCGCGGTGAGCACGATCAGGCCGCGACGATGGCAGGCGGCGGCCGCGGCGGCGGTGAGGACCTTGTCCGGGCTGTCGTCGCCGGCGCCCCGGACCAGCTCCAGGGCGACCATCGCGCCCCGCCCCCGGACATCCCCGACGAAGTCGTACCGCTCGCGCAACGCGTGCAGGCGGGGCAGGGCGATCTCGCCGATCCGGCGGGCCCGGCCGGCCAGGTCCTCGGACTCGATGAGGTCGATCGCGGCGAGAGCCGCGGCGCAGGCCGCCGGGTTCCCCCCGTAGGTGCCGCCGAGCCCGCCGACCTGGGGGGCGTCCATGATCTCCGCACGGCCGGTGACGGCCGCGAGCGGCAGGCCGCCGGCGATGCCCTTGGCGGTGGTGATGAGATCCGGGACGACGCCTTCGTGCTCGCAGGCGAACATCGTCCCGGTCCGGGCGAACCCGGTCTGCACCTCGTCCGCGACGAACACGATCCCCGCGACCGTACAGAACTCGGCGAGGCGGGGCAGGAACCCGGTCCCGGGGACGATGAAACCGCCCTCCCCCTGGATCGGCTCGATGACCATCGCGGCGACGGACGCGGCCCCGATCTCGTCCCGCACGAGCTCGATCACCCGCTCGGCGGCCTCCTCCCCACAGCGGTCGGGACCGGTCGGCCAGCGGTAGGGATACGCCAGCGGCATCCGGTAGACCTCGGGCGCGAACGGCCCGAACCCACTCTTGTAGGGCATCGACTTCGCGGTCATCGCCATCGTCAGGTTCGTCCGGCCATGGTAAGCGTGCTCGAAGACGACGACCGCGCCCCGGCCGGTCGCGCTGCGCGCGATCTTGACGGCGTTCTCGACGGCCTCCGCTCCGGAGTTGAACAATGCCGAGCGTTTCTCATGGGTACCCGGCGTCAGCCGGTTCAGCGCCTCACAGACGGCGATATAGCCCTCGTACGGCGTCACCATGAAGCAGGTGTGGGTGAACCGGCCGATCTGCTCGCGCACGGCCTCGACGACCCCGTCCGCAGCGTTGCCGACGCTGACCACCGCGATCCCCGAACCGAAGTCGATGAGCGAGTTGCCGTCCACGTCGACCACGACCCCGCCGCCCGCCGCGTGCGCGTAGACCGGGAGGGTCTCACCGACCCCCCGGGCCACGGCGCCGACGCGGCGCGCGGCGAGTGCCCGGGACCGCGGGCCGGGGATCTCGGTGTGCAGACGCGGCTCCTGGGGCAGCCGCGGGCCGCCGGTGGCGGGCAGGCCGATTCCGGTCGCCGCCGGGTTGGGAATGGTCATCGTCGGCTCCTACCTGATCGTATGCGCGCACGTACCTGTCCACGGCCCGGGCCACGCCGCCGCGCCGCGGCCCTGGTCCGGTCTGGGCCGGGCCGGGCCGGGCCGGGCCGGGCCGGCCATCGTCCCCCGCCGCCGGGATCCGGCCGGTGGTCCTCGGGCGGGACCGGGCGCGCCGCAGGCGCCCCGCCCGCGCGGGCGCCTAGAATGAGCTCGATGGTGATGACGACGGCAGGCGGCTCGACGCCAGGCGGCCCGGTGGCCGCCCGCGCCGACCGGTCATCCGCGCGATGAGCGAGCCGACGCCGTTCTGGCTGGCAGGCAAGCCGGCCACCGGGTCGGCGACGACCACCGTTCGGCACCCGTTCGACGGCGCGGAGGTCGCCGTCGTCGCGCAGCCGGACCCCGACCAGGTTGAGACGGCCGTGGCCGCCGCGGCGGCGGTCGCCCCGGCGTTCGCGGCGCTGCCGGCCCACGTCCGCGCCGGCGCGCTCGCCGGCGTGTCGAAGGAGATCGCCCGTCGAGGCGACGAACTGGCCCGTCTCATCACCGCGGAGAGCGGTAAGCCGCTGACCTGGTCGCGTGCCGAGGTGGCCCGGGCAAGCTCCACCTTCCGCTGGGGGGCGGAGGAGGCCCGGCGTTTCGCCGGGGAGCTGACCAGGCTGGACACCGATCCCCCCGGGGAGGGACGGCTCGCGCTCACCCGGCGTTTCCCCCGCGGGCCCGTGCTGGGCATCACCCCCTTCAACTTCCCGCTCAACCTGGTCGCCCACAAGGTGGCGCCGGCGCTGGCGGTCGGCGCGCCGATCATCGTGAAGCCGGCCCCGCGCACGCCGCTGTCGGCGCTGTTCCTCGGCGACCTGCTCGCCGACGCCGGCTTGCCCGAGGGGTCGTGGTCGGTCCTCCCGATCCCCAACGACCGCCTCGGCCCGCTCGTCGCGGACCCTCGGCTGCCCGTGGTGTCCTTCACCGGCTCCGGCCCGGTGGGCTGGTCCATCCGCGACACGGTCCCCCGCAAGCATGTGGTCCTCGAACTCGGCGGGAACGCGGCGGTGCTGGTCGCCGCCGACTACGCGACCCCCGCCGATCTGGCCCGGGCCGCCGGCCGCATCGCCCTGTTCGCCAACTACCAGGCCGGCCAGTCGTGCATCGCCGTGCAGCGGGTCTACGCCGACCGCACGATCGTCGACGAGCTGCTCGCCGAGATCGTCGCCGCCGTGCGGGCGCTGCACGACGGGGATCCGGCCGACCCGGCCACCGACGTGGGGCCGCTGATCGACGTCGCGGCGGCGGAACGGGTCGAGGCGTGGATCACCGAGGCCGTCGAGGCGGGGGCGACACTCGTCTGCGGCGGGACGCGCCACGGCACGAGTCTCAGCCCGGCCGTGCTGACCGGCGTTCCGCCCACCGCCAAGGTGGTGAGCGAGGAGGTCTTCGGCCCGGTGATCGTCGTGGCGGCGGTCGACGGCGTTGACGAGGGCTTCGCCCGGATCAACGACAGCGCCTACGGCCTGCAGGCCGGGGTGTTCACCCACGACCTGGCCACCGCCTTCCGCGCCCACCGGGAGCTCCAGGTCGGGGGGGTCGTCATCGGCGACGTCCCGTCGTACCGGGCCGACCAGATGCCCTACGGCGGGACGAAGGGTTCCGGCATCGGGCGGGAGGGGGTCCGCTCGGCCATGACCGACCTCACCGAGGACCGGGTGCTGGTCCTGACCGGTCTGGACCTGTAGGCCTCCCTGCCGCCCGCCGTCGCCCACCACCACGGCCCGCACCGCCCGCACCGCCGTCTCACCCCGGCCTGCCGCCCCGGCCTGCCGCCCACATCATCGCCGCGCGGCGAAAAGCTGCCACTATGAAGCATTATGGAGCGGGTGGCCATCGACCTGCACACCCATTCGACCGCCTCGGACGGCCTGGAGTCACCGGAGAACCTCGTCCGGCTCGCAGCCGGGCAGGGCCTGTCGATCCTCGCGCTCACCGACCATGACACCATCGCGGGCATCGGCCGCGCGGCCGCGGCCCTGCCTGCCGGGCTGACCCTGGTGCCGGGCGCCGAGATCTCCTGCCAGGTCGAGGTGGCAGGTGCGTGGGTATCCCTGCACGTGCTGGCCTACCTGTTCGACCCGGCCGAGCCGGCGTTCGCGGCGGCCCGGGCCCGGGTGCGGGAACATCGCGCCACCCGGGCCCGTCGGATGGTCGACCGACTCGCCGCGGACGGGCATCCGGTGCGCTGGGAACGGGTCCTGGAGCTGGCGGCCGGCACGGTGGGCCGCCCCCACATCGCCGCGGTCATGGTCGAGGCCGGGCTGATCCCCGAGGTGGCGGCCGCGTTCAGCAACCGGTGGATCGGCGCGGGCGGACCGTACTGGGTGGGCAAGGAGCAGCCGGACGTCTGGGAGGCGCTTCGCCTCATCCACGGCGCCGGCGGGGTGAGCGTGTTCGCGCACCCGTTCGCGAGCAGGCGCGGCGTCACAGTCGGTCCCGAGGTGATCGAGGCGATGGCGAAGGCGGGCCTGACCGGCCTCGAGGTCGATCATCCCGATCACCTACCCGTCGCGCGGCGCCGGCTACGTGGCCTCGCTGCCGAGCTCTCGCTGGTGGCGACCGGTTCCAGTGACTTCCACGGCGCCAGCAAGCCCCAGGGGCTCGGGGCCGAGACCACCTCCCGGGAGGCGTACGAGGCGTTGATCTCCACCGCGCGGGGGGCGGTCCCGATCACCGCGTCCGGATGACCGGCCGCGCGGTGCCGGGCACGCGCTGCCGGGCACGCTGCCGGCAGGCCATGGCCGCTCAGGCGTTCGCGTCGTACCCCCGGCCGTTGCCGCCCGGCCTCGGCGGGCTCAGCCGGCCCAGCAGCTCGGCGAGCAGGTCCTGCTCGGTTCGGCTGAAGTGGGAGAGCACGTGCCGGGCGACCCCCTTGAGGTGGGTGCCCGAGGCCGCCCGCAAGCGGTCGAATCCCTGCGGGGTGAGGGTGGCGAGCGTGCCGCGGGCATCCGACGGGCAGGACCGCCGGGCGACCAGTCCCTCCCGTTCCAGCCGGTCGACCAACCGGGTGAGACCGCTGCGGGAGAGCAGCACCGCCTGGGCGAGTTCGCTCATCCGTAACTCGCCGTTCGGGGCCTCGGCGAGCTGGACCAGCACGTCGTACGAGGCCAGGGGAAGCCGGTGAGCCGCCTCGAGCTCGGCCTCGAGGACCCGGGTCACGTGGGCATGGGCGTGCAGCAGCTCACGCCAGGCCCACATCCCATGTTCGTCGACCCAGTCCTCGCCGGTCTCGGAGCTGGCGCCGAACATCTCTTCGACTGCCATCGCGTCCTCCCGCCTCCGCACGATCAGCCTACGTCGCGGCCCGCCCGCAAAACCGTCCCAAGCAGCCGCCTCCGTCACCGGGACACATACCAGGCACATACCGGGACACAATCACCCCTGGTCATGACGATGGGCACGCTCCGCACCCGTCGTGAAGCCGACAGGGCGGCTCACGCTCCCCGGTCCGCCGAACACGGCGGACCGGGGATCGTGAGCCGGCGCCGTCACGTCCCCCGCGGGCTATCGTGGACCCACAGGCGGCCCGGCGGGCCGCACCTGATACCAACCTGTGACTGAGGTTTCCCTTGTCCCTATCCCGGCCTTCCCCCGACGCGATTCAGTCGGCTCTGGCGACGGTGCACGATCCCGAGATCGGTCGTCCCATCACCGAGCTGGACATGGTCTCGTCGGTTCGCGTGCTCGACGACGGCTCGGTCGACGTCGGGGTCCTGCTCACCGTGTCCGGCTGCCCCATGCGCGACGAGATCATCAATCGGGTCAGTCGAGCCGTCAGCGCGGTCGAGGGCGTCCGCGAGGTCCGCGTCGATCTGCAGGTCATGTCGGACGAGCAACGCGGTGCCCTGCACGCGAAACTGCGGGGGGGCAACGCCCCCAAGGCGATTCCCTTCGCCCAACCAGGCTCGACCACCAGGGTCTACGGCGTCGCCAGCGGCAAGGGCGGCGTCGGCAAGTCCTCGATCACCGTGAACCTGGCCGCCGCGATGGCCCGTTCGGGCCTGTCGGTCGGTGTGCTCGATGCCGACATCTATGGGCACTCCGTGCCCCGCATGCTGGGCATCGACCGCCCGCCCACCCAGGTCGAAAAGATGATCATGCCGCCCCAGGCACACGGGGTGCGAGTCATCTCCACCGGGATGTTCACGCGCGGCAACCAGCCAGTGACCTGGCGCGGACCGATGCTGCACCGTGCCCTGGAGCAGTTCCTGTCAGACGTCTTCTGGGGTGACCTGGACGTCCTTCTCCTGGACCTACCGCCCGGCACCGGTGACATCGCCATCTCCCTGGCCCAGCTGGTGCCGTCCTCCGAACTGCTGCTGGTCACGACCCCGCAGCTGGCGGCCACCGAGGTCGCCGAGCGGGCCGGGACCATCGCCGTGCAGACCCGGCAGAACGTGGTCGGGGTCGTCGAGAACATGGCGTGGCTGCCCTGCCCGCACTGCGGCGAGCGGGTCGACGTGTTCGGCTCTGGCGGCGGGGCTGCGGTGGCCGAGCGGCTGACCAGGGTGCTCGGTCATGACGTACCGCTGCTGGCCCAGATCCCGGTGGACGTCCGGCTCCGGGAAGGCGCCGACAACGGCATGCCGCTGGTCATCGGCGAGCCGGACAGCGAGGCGGGCAAGGCCCTGCACGCGGTGGCGGGCCGGCTCACCTACCGCTCCCGTGGGCTCGCCGGACGCAGCCTCAACCTCACGCCGGTGGGGCGCTGAACACCTACGATCGGCCGTCCGTCCGGGTTCGCGCAGCCTGATCGACGCGAGCCCGGCCCCGGCTGGCCCCGCCCCGGGGCGGGTGCATCGAGCCGGCGGCGACGCCGAACCTCAGGCGACGCCGAACCTCAGGTGGCGTCCGAGTCGAAGGGCACCTCTGTCGCCGGGCCGTCGCTCCGTGCCGGCTGCGCCGGCACGGAGCGGGCGGCGGACGCCTTGCTCGGCGAGACCTTCGACAGCATGGGGGACACCGGACCGGGCGGCGCCGCCGGAACCGCGGCCTCGGCGCCGGGACGAGCCGGATCCTTGGCCGCGGGATCTCTCGGCAGCGAGGACTTGGTCAGTGACGGCGCCGCGGGCGGATCGTCACCGAGGAGCAGCGAGTCGAGCGAGGTCCGCTTGGTGAGGTATGGCGGCAGAACCGGATCGTCCTCGAACAGGTGCTTGCGGACGAAGGTCTTGGGATGCAGGTCCCGGATATCCAGATCGGCGAATTCCGGGCCCAGCTCGGACCTGAGATCGTTACGCATGCCGTTGGCCAGCTGACGCAGCTGACGCAGCACGCGTCCCGCGTCCCTGGCGGCCTTGGGCAACCTGTCCGGGCCGAAGACGAACAGCCCGATCAGAAGCAAGACGACGACTTCACCCCACCCGACACCGTTGAACACGCGCTGAGCGTACCTCTCCCGGTGTTGCGGGCAAGGAGCTCGTGGGCAACGAAAAGATGTCTGCGGCTCAGCGCTGTTGTTCCTGCAGCGTCAGCTGGGTGGTCGCGGTGGCACCGGCGCGTTCGTAGGCGACCGACACCCGGTCACCTACCCGGTGGAGCCGGGCTGCGACGATGAGGTCGTTCATCCCGCTGATAACCCTGGTGTCCACCCGCGTGATGATGTCGCCGACGCGCAGCCCGGCGCGCTCGGCGGGGCCACCGGGCGCCAGGTTGACGACGCGGGCACCCGACGTGGTCCCCATGGCCTTCGCCTGGCCGGCGGTGACGGTCGCGGCTGACACGCCGAGGTACGGGTGGGTCGCCCGACCGGTCGAAATGATCTCCTGAGCGACCGAGCGGGCGAAGTCGATCGGGATGGCGAACCCCACGCCGATGCTGCCGCTCTGGCTCTGGGACTCATGGCCGGGCACCGCGGCGATCGCGGTATTGATCCCCACCATCTGGCCGAGGCCGTCGAGCAGCGGACCACCGGAGTTGCCCGGATTGATCGCCGCGTCGATCTGGATCGCCCCGATGAGCACCGTGGGGTCGGTGCCGCTCTCGGCCGGGACCATGGGATTGCGGTCGAGCGCGCTGACGACGCCGGTCGTCACGGTGCCGGCGAGGCCGAACGGCGCCCCGATGGCAACCACCGGCGCTCCCACGACCAGCGAGCCGGACTGGCCGAGCGTCACCGCCGGCAGGGGCTGCGGGGCCGGGATCCGCAGAACGGCAATGTCAGTCTTGGGATCCCGCCCGACCAGGTCGGCCCGGACCTGGCCGAACTCCTGGTAGCGGCGCACGGAGATCGGAGTTCTGGCGGCGACCGCGGACGCCACGACGTGGTTGTTCGTCAGGATGTACCCCTCCGGGCTAATGATCACCCCGGAGCCGGTACCCGCGGCATCGCCGTCCCCCCCGCCACCGGCGTCGATCGTCACCACACTGGGCAGAGCCGTCGCGGCGATCGACGCGACCGACCTGCGGTCGGAGCTGGGCGCGGCGGTACCGACCGGCAGGGCCGCCGACGCCTGTTGGTCGCTGCCGCGCTCGGTCATCGAGACGAGCAGCGCACCGATCCCCCCACCCAGCAGACCCGCGACCAGGATGCTCGCGAGGAGGACCCGGTGACCGAGAACGACCGGGCGACCAGGAGCGACCAGGCGCCCCCGCGGCGCCGAACGACCAGTCAGGACATCGGCGAACGGCACGGCGAACGGCGCGGCGTTCGAGCCGCCGCTGTCGGAGCCGCCGCTCTCGGAGCCGCCGCCGTCGGAGTCCGCGGGCAGCGGATACGGCGTCGAGGTCGGCGACCACGCCCGCGGGGAGCCCGTCTCGGCGGGCGGTGGGGCCGGCGGCTGCGTGCCGAAGCCACGCACCGCGGTCACCGTCGGCAAGCCTCCCGACGGCTCCCGCGGGTTCCCGTCCGCCGCAGCGCGCCCGCGGTCGGTCGCGGCGGCGCCCGGGTCGCAGCCCGCCCGGGCGCCCGGCGCCCCCGGACCCGAAACGCCCGTCCTCGAAACACCCGCCCCCGGAGCACCCGCCCCCGGAGCACCCACGCCCGGAGCACCCACGCCCGGAGCGGCCCCCTCGACCCGCCCGGAATGCCGGGGGTGGCGATGCCCTCCAGGAGCGGAGCCGGCCCTGTCCTCACCGGGTGGGAGGGTCGGCGGACGCCGGCCGGGCTGACGTACCGGAATCCGCGCCGCCCCGGATTCCGGCGTCGCACCCTCACGGGCCGTGGGCCGCGGCTGCGGCCCCGCACCCGATGGCCCCGCACCCGATGGCCCCGCACCCGATGGCCCCGCACCCGATGGAGTCCCCGGGGCCGGCTCAGGAGCGCGTGCCGCCGGGCTACCCGTGCCCGGCGTCCCGGCGGCCGTGGGTCGCCGCTCGGGCCGGGTCTCCTCCGCCGGCCCGGTCATCGCGGTGGTGGATGCCGTACGAGGCGATTGCGGACGGCGTGTCCCGGCCGCCGGTTCCGACCCGGACGGCTGCACGGGTCCCGACGGCTGCACGGGGACGACCACCCCGGGCTGTACCCGCGGCCCGGCACCGCCGGCCGTGGTGGGCCGGGGCGTGGCGGGAAGGCGGAGCCGACTGACGGGTATCGTCCCACCGGTCGAGGGGACGGTCGTCTCGTCGCGCGCCGCCGCGACCCGGCCACCGGCCTGATCGGTCCGCGGCTTGCCGTCGGTGGCGGAAGGCGCCGCGCCGGCGGCTCGCGGGACACCAGGGCGGGAAGGATCGGCGCGGTGGCCCGGGCCGGCGGGAACCGACCGCATCGTGGATGACCGCTCGAGACGTCGGGGCCGTACGGGCGGGTCGACCGGTTCCACGCTCGCGACAGGCACCTCGTTGTCGCTGACGTCCACACGTCCTCCCCGACTCGCTCGTCGCACGGCACGGCGGAACGCCGGCGACCGGTTCCGTCCTGGAAAGCACGCGCGACGCGTCCGAGCGGGTAACACGGTAAAGCCTCACATCAGGCCAGACGAGACCTCTCCTCCAGAACACCCAGAAAATGTCTTTCAGGTACCGGAAAGATGCGTCCCGCCGGTTTCCGGCGGCGACCGGGGCGGACAGCCGGACAAAGGCGACCAGCCAGGGCTTGGCGCCGGGAGACGGAGCAGGCGACACCCTGAAACTCACGGCCCCGACCGCCTCCCGGTACCCGGGACGGCCTACCCCGTCCGAATACCCCCGTTCAAACACCCCCGACCGGGTCGATGGGGAACGTGTTCGCCCGGGTCGGCCCGAATTCGCCCGAGTCGGCCCGAACGGGCGGACGATCAACGGCGCAAGGACACCCGGACCGGGGCGAACATCGGGGTGAGCCGGCTCGGGACGCCGTTCGCAACGCCCGGGGCGACGACCGAGGACACCGTCGGCACCGCGACGGGCCCCGGCGTCTGGGTACTCTCCTGGCCGTCGGCGATGGCGGCACCAGCGACGGCGAGCAGCATCAGCGCGGCGGATCCGAGGAGGGTTCGGCGCATGCTGGTCCGGGGGGTGGGACGACGGTGCGGGGCCGGCAGCCGCCGGCGCGGGGCGGGCGAAGCCGGCCGCCGCAGGTGCTGACGCGCGGGCCCCGGCGCGGGACGGCCCGCCTGACCCGGACCGCGCGCAGCCCCGCCGGTGGCTGCCGGCGCCGGTCGAGCGGCGGGCCTGGGCGAGGCGGGACGAGTGCCGGCGCCCGGGCGAGGATCGAAGGGGGGCTGTCGGAGCTCGACGGAACGCGGCAGCAGGGCCGGTACTGTCACCGTGAACGCCCCGGGAAGCCTGACCGGGTCGAGACGGGTAGGCCCCCGCCTGTCCGGCGCAGGACGGAACTGGGAGCGCTGGGATTGCGGGGAGCGCTGGGAGCGCGGGGAGCGCGGGGAGCGCGGGGACGAACCCGGCGGGGGCGCGGGCAGCGCGGTCAGACCGCCCAGGCTCAGCAGCCGGACCGCGAGGCCGCCAGGAAGATCCGGCCCATCGAGAGCAACCAGCCGTGCCTTGACCATCCGCAGGGCCGCCACCTCCCGCTGGCACTCCCCGCAGCGGGCAAGATGCGCGAGCGCGCGATCACGAGCGTCATGATCAAGCTGATGGTCGATGAGAGGCGAGATCCGATCGCCGAGATGCTCGGTCACGCCCGCCGCTCCCGCGGAGCACCACCCTTGCTCCCGGCGGCGACGGGCCCATGCCGTCCCCTGCTTCTGGGCCGCCCGTCGTCGCCTCGGTCCCGACGCGGTCTGGTCGTGTCCGGCGGCGCCACGTCCGCCTCGGCGAGCTCCGCCGCCACCGGCCCGACGGCGGGCTCCGCGGTGAGAAGGGCGTCGTCCGAGACCGTCACGGCGGCGGACAACGCGGCGCCGTCACCAGTACGTGGCGCGCGATCAGCCAGCGCCGCGCGCAACATCGCCCGACCGCGCGAGATCCGGCTGCGCACTGTGCCCAGTTTCACGCCCAACGTCTGAGCGATCTCTTCGTAGGAGAGCTGCTCGATGTCGCACAGCACGACGGCGGCCCGGAAGTCGGGCGGCAGAGCGGCGAGCGCGGCCTCGACGTCCGCGTCGAGATGAGCCTCGGCGTAGACCGCCTCCGGGCTCGCCTCGCGGCCGGCCAGCCGCTCGGTGTCCTCGGGCAGCGCATCGAACCGGATCTTCTGCTGGCGACGCATGCGGTCGAGGAAGAGATTGGTGGTGATCCGGTGCAGCCACCCCTCGAAGGTGCCGGGGGTGTAGTCCGCCAACGACCGGAACACCCGGACGAACACGTCCTGCGTCAGGTCCTCGGCGTCGTGGGCGTTACCGGTGAGGCGGTAGGCGAGGCGATAGACCCGGTTGCCGTGCTCACGGACCACGTCTTCCCAGGAAGGAGGAACCCAACCAGAAGCTTCTGCGGTGGCGGCGACGCCGGCGGCGTCCGAGCCCGCCCCGGGGTCCTGAGCAGCCACGGCCGCCTCTCGGTCGGTTCGCGTCAAACGTACCCGACGAGCCGGCCAGGGAGCGGCGAATCCCGCTGCGGACACCGATGTTTCTCCCCTCGATCCTCGACACGATGCGCGTTGACCAGATGAACGCGCGTCCTCGGTCTCCCGTTCCCGTAGGCTGAGGAAGTCATGCCGGACACTGACATCGGCGAACTCGAGTCCGCCGCCGCCTATGCCGAGGGCTTCCTGCTGGAAGACCCGATCCTTCGCGCTGCCCGCGCCCGAGCCGAGGAGGTCGGGATCGTCCCGGTCAGCCCGGGTACCGGCGCGGTCCTACGCTTCCTCGCCGCTGCCGTGGGCGCCCGCGCGGTGGTCGAGATCGGCACAGGTACCGGGGTCTCCGGTACCTGGCTGTTGCGCGGGATGCGGCCCGACGGAACCCTGACCACCATCGACGTCGAGGCCGAGCACCTTCGGCTGGCCCGGCGCACCTACGCCGACGCGGGGATGACCCCCGGGCGCAGCCGGCTGATCACCGGCCGCGCCCTCGACGTTCTCCCCCGGCTGACCGACGGCGCCTATGACCTCGTGTTCTGTGACGCGGACCGGCGTGAGGGCACCGAGTACCTCACCCAGGCCCTGCGGCTGCTGCGGCCGGGCGGCGTGGTGGCGTTCGCCAGCGTGCTGGCCTTGGCCCAGGGCCAGGCCACCGGCCCCGAGGCGGTGGCGGTCCGCGAACTTGCCACAGCTGTACGTGACGACGTGCGGCTTACCCAGATGCTCCTCACCACCGGCGGCGGCCTCCTGGTCGCCGTGGTCGCCAAGTCCTCCCCGGTCGGCTGACCGGCACCCCGGGCGGGTGACCGGCACCCCGGGCGAGGTGGCCGGTCCGCGGTAACACGATCGGGGCCGGCCGATCGTGCCGGTACCCGGTGGCTCCTCAGTGGGCGCGTAAGGTGCGCTTAAGCGTGACATTCCTACGCCTTGGGGAGTAAATGGCACCGGCCGCGCAGGAGTACCGGCGCTACGACGTCTACGACGACTACGGCGACTACGGCGACTACGACAGCCGGGCCAGGGACGCCTACGACAGCCGGGCCAGGGACGCCTACGACAGCCGCGCCGAGCCACCGCCCGCCCCACGTGAGAGCCTGCTGCCCTACATCACGTTCGTCCTCGTCGTGGCGGTCCTAGCCGGGATCGCCGGTTACACGCTGAACCGCCTGGTGGGACCGGCGCACGGCGCGCGCTCCGCCCACCCGTCCGCACCGGGCGCCACCCCCTCCCCGACGGCCGTGCCCACCCCGTCGGCCGTGCCCACCCCGTCGGCCGTGGGAGGCGGCCTCGCCGGCCTTACCGCCGAGCAGGTGGCGATCCGGCTGGCCGGCGCGGGCCTGCCGCTGCACACCACCGTCGTCTACAGCGCGGCCACCGACCCGGATCGTCTCCTGGGCCGGACGAACGGCTACACCAGCAGAATCGCCTTCAGCGATCCGCGGGTGGGCGTCAACGAGGTCTCCGGAAGCCCCGCGGGCGCGATCGAGCGCGGCGGCGCGATCGAGGTCTTCGCGGACGCGGCGAGCGCGCAGCAGCGGGCGACGAAGCTCCTCACCGTCACCGCCGACAACCCGCTCGTCACCGAGTACGTCTTCGTCCAGCGCACCGTGGTGCTCCGGGTCTCCCTGGTCCTCACCGCGGACATCGCCCGGGAATACGAGGCCGCGCTCCTGCGTCTCGCGGCCTGAGATCCCCTCGCGGCCCGGCAACATCCAGGACATCCAGGGGTATCGGGGTATCGGGGACGTCTGGAACATCCGGGAGTTCCGGGGGCTCTACACTCAGGCCGCCGGTGTCTGGGATGGCCCACTCGACAGCCAGGTCAGCAGGGTACGCACCCCCCACCCGGTGCCGCCCCGGCTGATCTCGCCGTCGTCGGCGTCCGACCGTGCGGTGCCCGCGATGTCCAGATGTGCCCAGGGCCGCCGGCCCGCGAACTCCCGCAGGAACAGCGCCGCGGTGATGGAACCGCCCCCGACGTCCAGCGCCCGGCCGATGTTGGCAAGGTCCGCCACCGGCGAGTCGATCGCCGCCCGGTACTCCTTCACCAACGGCAGCCGCCACACCCGTTCCCCGGCGCTGTCCGCCGCGGCGGACAGCGCCGCCGCCAGCCGGTCGTCCGAGCTGAACAGCCCGGCGGTGCGCCGGCCGAGCGCCACGGCGATCGCTCCGGTCAGCGTGGCGAGATCGACGATGACATCCGCGTCGAGCGCGCCCGCGGCGTAGGCGAGGCCGTCCGCCAGCACCAGGCGGCCCTCGGCGTCGGTGTTCAGTACCTCCACCGTGGTCCCGCCCCAGCAGGTGATGACGTCGCCGGGACGCATGGCAGTCGCACCGATCATGTTCTCCGCCAGACAGAGCAGGCCGGTGACGCGCCCGGGCACGTTCAACGCCGGCAACGCGGTCATCGCCCCGAGCACCGCCGCCGCGCCCGCCATGTCGGTCTTCATGCCGGCCATCGGGACGGCCGGCTTCAGGGAGAGCCCACCCGAGTCGAAGGTGATTCCCTTCCCGACCAGGACCCGGTGACCATCGGTGAAGCGGCCCGCCGGCGAACCATCCGGCTCCGCCGACCCGATGGATCCCGCCGACCCGATGGATCCCGCCGACCCGGTGGATCCCGCCGACCCGGTGGATCCCGCCAACCCGGTGGATCCCGCCAACCCGGCCTCGCCAGAAGTCCACGGTGGCCCGTGATATTCGAGTTTGACCAGGTAGGGCGGCCGCGGGGAACCCTCACCGACGGCGCACAACCCCCCGAAGCCCTGCGCCGAAAGATCGTCGGGGCCGAGCAGGGTCGTGTCGAGACCCGCCGACGCGGCGATGCGCACGGCACGGTTCGCCAGCCACTCGGGTGACTTCACCAGACTCGGCATGTTGACCAGATCGCGGGCGATGTACACCCCGGTGGCCACCGCCCGCGCGGCGCCGACCGCGGCCACCGCCCCGGGCTCGTCCGCCCGACCGGTGAGCACGATGACGTTGCCGGGCGCGCCGTTCTCCGGCCCGGGCCGGCCGGCCCGGTCGGGCACTCCAGCGGCCCGGTCGGGCACTCCAGCGGCCCGGTCGGGCACTCCAGCGGCCCGGTCGAGCACTCCAGCGGCCCGGTAGGCGCCTAGCGCCAGGCCTTCGGTGAAGGCCCGCAGGCCCGGATCGCCGGGCTCCGCCACCACCGCGAGCCGGTCCGGTGCCCCGGCGCGGCGGGCGAGCGCGGCGCCCGCGGCCCGCCAGTCACCCGGTTGACCGGCGCCGATGCCGACCACGAGCAGCCGGGTCGGCCGAGCCGTCCGGGCCAACGGCACCACCAGCACCGAACCCGCATCGCCGCGCAGGGACTCGGACTCGACCAGCAGCGCAAGATCCAGTCCGAGATCGGCGCCGACACCGCGGGCAGTTTCGTCGAACACGGGTCCGTTCTCGGACGACGCGAGGACCAGGGCGACGGTCGAGGGCTCGACGTCGGCGACGGTGGCGGACCGTAGGGTAACGCCGGGAGGAAGCCTGATGAGCCCGTCGATCGCCGGGCCTGACGCGGAATCAACGATGCTCATGCCGGCCTTCTCACCGGGACCGCCGGACTCACCGGGACCGCCGGACCACGACGGAACCCGGCTGCCGCGGGACGGACGCGAGGACGGCGCACGCGGACGGACACCCGGGCGGACGCACGGACGGTTAACTGACCGCGGTCTTCAGGGCATCCCCCAGCGCACTCGCCTCGTCGGCGGTGAGTTCCACGACGAGCCGACCGCCCCCCTCCAGCGGGACACGCATGACGATGCCGCGCCCCTCTTTGGTCACCTCGAGCGGACCGTCACCCGTCCGCGGCTTCATGGCCGCCATCGGTGCACCTCTTCCTGCCGTCGGACCTGCATCTGACGACGATTATCCCGTAGACCGGACCGCAAACCGAAACACGTCTCTGCGCGGCATCACAACAGTCGCCCGCCGCAACATCGAGAGGTGGGCGTCGATGTTGACGACAACGCCTGCGCGTGTCCCTGCATAGGCCAGATCGATCGGCTACCAACAGTCGACTGTGATGCCACAGACAGTCGGCGGCGATCACTCGTCGATCTGTGGCGAGCGAGTATCCCGATGCCCGTCCGGCGATGGCGCGGTGTCGACGCGCGCGAAGGCGGCCAGCCGGACCAGCTCCTCGTCCCGCCGGGCCAGCTCCTCGTCCCGCCAGGCCAGCTCGTCGGCGAGCCGAAGCAGGACGGCGTCGACCTCGGCCATCCGGTAACCACGCAGCGCCATCCCGAACCGCGTGCGGGCAACGTCACCGGCTGTCACCATGCCGGCAGGTAGTCCGGTAGGAGCGCCGTCCGGCGGCGCCGGGGCGAGCCGATCGAAGCGACCGACGGCCAGCGCGGCCACCGCGAAGACGACGGCGGCCACGATCACAATCTCGATGACGAGCACCACGCATCCGATCGTGCCACGGCCCGCCGATCGTGGTGATTCTGGCAGGCTGGCCCGGTGCATGCCGACACTGCCCACCCGGCCCCGCAACGACTGGATCCGCAACGACTGGATCCGCAACGACTGGATCCGCAACGACTGGGTCCGCTACGACTGGGTCCGCGGACCTTCGAGCCGACCGAGCTGATCGTGATGGCGATCGTCAACCGCACCCCGGACTCCTTCTTCGACCGCGGGGCGACATACGGTGCGGCCGAGGCCTTGGCTGCGGTCGACCGTGCGGTCGACGAGGGGGCGGGGATCATCGACATCGGCGGGGTGAAGGCCGCGCCCGGCGGCGAGGTGAGCGCGGCCGAGGAGCTGCGCCGTGTGGGTGGCTTCGTCGCCGAGGTCCGGGCCCGCCATCCCCGGCTGGTCATCAGCGTCGACACCTGGCGCGCGCAGGTCGGACGGGTCGTCGCGGGTGAGGGCGCCGACCTGCTCAACGATGCCTGGGGCGGGGTGGACCCGGCGCTCGCCGAGGTCGCGGCCGAGTTCGGCGTCGGTCTGGTCTGCACCCACGCCGGCCATCTGCCGCCACGCACCCGGCCGCACCGGATGGTCTACGACGATGTGGTCGCCGACATCGTCGCCACCACGGTGGGGCTCGCCGAGCGGGCGGTGTCGCTCGGGGTCCGGCCGGATGCGATCCTCGTCGATCCGGGGCACGACTTCGGCAAGAACAGCCGCCACTCCCTTGAGGCCACCCGCCGGCTGCCGGAACTGGTTGCTACCGGGTGGCCGGTGCTCGTCGCGCTGTCGAACAAGGACTTCGTCGGGGAGACCCTGGACACCGGCATCGACGAACGCCTGGAGGGCACGCTGGCCGCGACCGCGGTCAGCGCCTGGCTCGGGGCCCGGGTCTTCCGGGCGCACCAAGTGGCGGCGACGCGGCGGACGCTGCGGATGGTCGCGGCGATCCGGGGCGACGTCGACCTCGCCGTCGCTCGCCGCGGCCTCGCCTGAGGAACAGGAACGGGCTCAGTCGCCTTCGACGATCTCCCGCGGGGTCGGGGTCGGGGGCGGAGGGGAGGTGACGGTCGCCGCTGTCACGCCCGCCTCCAGGAAGTCCACCGCCTCGCCGATGCCGGTCGCCCAGCGGAGGGTGTCCCGGGCGCGCGGGCGGACGAACCCGCGGTCGACCATCTCGTCGACGAGGATCCGCAGGTGGGCGAAGACCCCGTCGGGGTCGAGGAGCACCACGGGCTTGGTGTGCATGCGCAGGACCCCGGCGACCCAGACCTCGAGCAGCTCCTCGAGGGTGCCCAGGCCCCCGGGCAGCGCCAGGAAGGCATCCGAGCGCGCGTCCATGAGCGCCTTACGCTCCCGCATGGTCTCCGTGACGATGATCTCGTCCGCGTCCAGGTCGCTGACCTCCATCGCGACCAGCGCCCGCGGAATCACGCCGACCGTGTAACCTCCGCTGGCCCGCACCGCCCGGGCGATCGCCCCCATGCACGACACCGAGCCTCCGCCGGAAACCAGGGTGTGGCCGCGCCGGGCGAGCTCGGTGCCGGTCTGGGCCGCCAGCAGGACGTACGAGGGGTCGATCAGCTCGGAGGACGCGCAGTACACGCAGACGTTCACGGAATATCCATACCTGCGGGCCGGGTGTGCCCGGCGGTTCCCTCCAGGATGATGCGCACGGCCTCGTGGATGTCGTCGGTGATCGAGAGGATCTGCAGGTCCCGCTCCTGGACCAGGCCGGCGGGCAGCAGGGTCGTCCGCATCCAGTCGACGAGTCCCGACCAGTACTCGGAGCCGATCAGCACCACCGGGAACCGGGTGACCTTGCCGGTCTGGACCAGGGTCAGCGCCTCGAACAGCTCGTCGAGCGTGCCGAACCCACCAGGGAGGATCACGAACGCTTCGGCGTACTTCACAAACATCGTCTTGCGGACGAAGAAGTAGCGGAAACTGACACCGAGGTCGACCCAGTCGTTGAGCCGCTGCTCGTAGGGAAGCTCGATGCCGAGGCCCACCGACAGGCCGCCGGCCTCCTGGGCCCCACGGTTCACCGCCTCCATCGCGCCCGGCCCCCCGCCGGTGATCACCGCGAAGCCGGCCTCGGCGAGCGCGGCGCCGAGCAGCCGGCCCTGCCCGTAGAACGGGCTGTCCGGGGGAATCCGGGCCGAGCCGAAGACGGTCACCGCCCGTGGCAGTTCGGCGAGCAGGCCGAAACCCTCGACGAACTCGCTCTGGATCCGCATGACCCGCCACGGGTCGGAATGGACGAACCCCGAGGGGCTGCGGGTGTCGAGCAGGCGCTGATCCGTGGTGGAGTGCTCCACCTGGCCACGCCGGGCAATGACTGGCCCACGGAACTGCTCCGGCGGCGGGATGCGGCGCTCGCGCCCCATCGCGATCCCCGTGTCGCTACCGGTCCCGGTCCCACCGCCTGCGGGAGCTCCCGGACGGGCCGAGGTTCCCGGATCGGCAGCGGGACCAGAAGCCCCAGAAGCCGTGGGACGTCCCACGGGCGGGTCGTCAGAAGAAGGCACGGCGCCCTCCTCCTCAGCAAGCGGCGGGGAGGGCGGCTCCGGGCTCAAGGACGGCGTCACCACGGCACCATAGGCCACGGCCCGACAGACACATCACGATGCCCGCACGGTAGTAGGACGACGGTGGACGAGGTCAGGGCGAGGCTATGGCGAGCTGACCAGGCCGAGCGACGCCCTTCTGGCCTCGTCCCGCACCATCCCGAAGTACTCGACATACTCGAAGGCGCCCCGGCTCGAGACCACGCGGGCAGGAGCACCCACCGCGACCGATCGAGCAGCAAGCGATCGGGTTACCACGGCATTGGCGCCCACCAGGGCGTCGTCTCCCACCTCAAGACGACCCAGGATCCTCGCTCCAGTCCCGATACTCACCCGATCGCCGATTGTCGGGCGACCGAACTTCTCGCCAGTACCACTCTTTCCTATCGTCACATCGTGTCCTACGTTGCAGTTCTCACCAATTTCACAGGCACCAATGATCACACCCCCAAAATGGGCGATAAAAAATCCCGGACCTATCCTGGCGGCGGGGGAGATCCAGATACCCGTCACGATCTGCGAAACCCGAGACAGAACGCGGTAGACAACCGTGCCCAAGAGCCGCCCTGCCGCCCCGGCTACGCCTTTCTGCGGACTTGCGACGAACGCACCGAACCGGTAGACGAGGATCGCCTGGAGGCCGGGGTTGTTCAGAACAGCAGCGATGCGACTGGCCCCGATCGAGCGGGGTCGACGGCCATCGTTGTCGTAGTAGACAAATCGGTCAATGTCCCGAAGAACAACATTCTTCAACGAACACTCCCCTGGCAAAAAATGGATGAGAAATGGTCGTCCACTGCCGGTAGATCGTTGATTTCAGCCGGCGGGTATAAGCCACTTCGCAGGGCACTGCCACAGTATCGTCGGGGCGCCAGCCGAAAAAATCTTGGAAGTCCGGCCTTTCTAAGGTCTGCCTGAATAGACACGCACATAGTCTACGAACAGCGTCTGCGGGAACGCGGAGGCCGGCGGAAGCGGGGGGCTCAGCTTCGCGCTGACGGCGACATCCATGATTATATAGAAGTCTTTGTTCCACAGCCAAACCGGCGTGTCCTTCGGCTCGAGATGGCGGATGAGAAGGCCGTCGAAATAGAAGTCGAGCCTGTTCGGCCCCCAGTCAAGAGCATAGTTATGATAGCGATCCGCAAGCGTGCCACCTGGGTAGACATAGTTCTTTCCCCGCCCCCACCAGCCGGCCTCCCAACGATTTCCAGAGCCATCCACTCCAACAATGTTGGTATGGACCGTGGCCGGCTCGTTTGCCGTCGCCTCGACGACATCGATCTCGCCGGAGCGAGGCCAGTCATAAATTCCGTTCGGCCCTAGGAGCCAGAGAGCAGGCAACGTCCCGGTACCGATCGGCAGCCGGGCCCGGAACTCGAAGTACCCATATCTCCAGGAGGCCTTACCGCGGGTCTCCACCCGGCCCGACGAGAAGTGAGTATCCCCACAGGTTTTTACGGGAGATTTCTCCGCAATCGCCGTCAGCTTGAGATGGCCCTTGCCGTCCAGGCCGACGTTACGGGGATCGGCCGTATAACAGGAGACGTCCGTCGGCCCCCATTTCCCCCCTTGCGTGATCAACCACCTGGCGGGATCAACCGAGGCGTTCGCCGGACCGTCAAATTCATCGGACCACAGCAGTCGCGGCTCCATCCCGTCATCCTCTCGCGGAGTCCGCGGACCATTCGGCGGAGAAACCTCTCCGGAGGATCGGGGACTAGAACCTGCCGAGGCGCCGGTCGCCGACGGTGGGCCGGATGGTAGCGCGGAGGAGGTCACCATGCCGCCAACGCCCGGACCAGCCACCGAAGGTCGAGGCGTGGCCTGCGGCGAACCAGATTCCCGTTTCGAGGTTCCACATCCCACGACCAGGCAGACGAGAAGAAGAGCGACCAGTCCTCCGCGTCGACTCAGTCTCCAACGCCTCACCCGAGGTTTCATCCACCACGCCCCACATCTTCCGCCGGCACGACCAGTTGACTCGACGGTAAGCCATCTCATTTTCCGCAGAAACTACCATCCGTCAGAGGAGGTGAGCAAATGGGGATCCCGCCGTCCTGGCGCAGGCATCATCCCACCACAAACCCGTAGGACACCCACAGCGACAACAAGAGAGCCATCGGTCGAGGAACGCCGCGGTCACCGGTCGATCGAAGCCTCGATTCGTGCATGCTACCGGGCTGATCATTAACCGTTACGGCTGCAGGGTGGTGACAGCGCCCTGGCCATACCAAGTGGGCAAGGAGCCTAGACGCCATTAGGCCGGCCGTTCCGCCTGCGGCGAATGGGTATCGCCGCAGCGTGGTTCGACGGAAGGTGACAGGCGATTCACAGCATGTGCTGATCGACTGGCGGGCGCGCGTCGCCACTCCGGGCCTCTGGCGTCAATACGAATCCGGCACGCCCTCCAGGTCCCACTCAGCGCGGGAACGGACGCAACGATACACCGAGTTCCTTGACACGCTCATAGTTCACCACCTGTGGGGCGGGGCGGACAAGACCGAGTATCGAATCCGAACGTACCGGCAGTGGTATCCGCATCGCCTCCAAGGCCACGAGAGAACCGTACAGCGCCTTCCACGGGACGGGGAGGAATCGTGGCGAACGACCCGCCTCGCCCGCAAACTTCGCAACGATGTGCCGGAAGGACACCGGCTCTGGATGCGCGACACCAAGCGGCACCGAAATTTGACTATCCTTGACCAGGATCGCAGCCACCACAGCAGCCAGATCTTCCTCCTCCACAGTGAACTGGTAGGGGTTCCCACTCGGAGCCGGACTCACCGGAAGGCGGGACAACCGGGTGAGCGTGGCGGCCATCCCCCCCGCCCTCCTTCCGTAGACCAGGCCCGGCCGCACTACCGAGGCGCCGAAGGCGAGGGCGTCGCGTTCGATGGCGAGTTTCGCCGTCCCATATAGTTGCGCCGTCCCCTCATAAGCCGACATCGACGAGATGACGACGACCTTCGGGACGAAATTCTGCGCCGTTTCCAGAAGAGCTCGAGTCGGGTGGATGTTTGCCGCCTGAATATCCGGCCAGCGCCGGGCTCTCATGTCGTAGGCACAATGCACAAGCGCATCCAGACCATCGAGAAGGCCGGGGGCGAGAGCTCGCCTGGAGTCATAGAAGCGCCATTCTTCCGTCAGGTCGGCTGGCGGCCGTCGAACCAGTTGCACGGTCGTCCAGCCATCCTTGCGTAGCGCGTCCTGGATCACGCCGCCCACATAACCCTGGGCACCGGTGATCCCCACGGTGCGCGTACCCGTATTCGTCACAACCCTCGCACCTCTGATCCTATTCGGTGTGCATTTGCCATGATCGTAAAAGTGAATGTCGTCGCCGCCACCGAAGGGAACACCGATGCGTCAACCAGGTGAATACGCCGCCACCCCCCTACCCGGCCAAGCATGTCACTTGTATGCCGGGTTCCCGAAACCCCGGAGGAATGCGGGAAGCTCCCACCCCAGTGGTAGCTCTTACCCGGCGCCGAACAGGAAACCATCGGCACCACCGGCCACAGATCGAGGAACGGGGCGGCGGTGACGAGCCGTCGCACCACCTTCCGGAGCAGCCCATTTCCGAGGACGCCGTCACGGGTACCGCTCAGGTGAATTTCCGGGAGATCCGCTTCACCAGCAGACGGGACAGCCTGAACCCGTAGCCGCGGAGAGGCCCACGACGGGAGATAACCCAGACCGACCGTAAGCCGCCGAAGAACCTCGTCACCAAGTACGGAGCCCCAACCGGACTGCAGGACCCGCGGAAGCGCCTCGGTGATCGCGGGATTATAGGGATAAAAGTGGATCTGTGATACATCGAGACCGACGTCATCCAGCACAACAATCATATTGAACTGGTTGAGAGTCATCTCCCCGTCCGCACGCGGATCAGGTGTCCGGCGCCGCGACAGCATGGGAACCGTGAACTGCGCAGATTCGGCGAGCTCGATCCGCTCATCGAACCAACGCAACGAGTTCAGAGCAATCCTCGTGCTGCCCAGGGCGCCCGCGGCGAGAAAGATCCGATCTCCTTCTAGCTCCTGGGTCTGGCCACTCACGGTCTCCCGGGCGAACAGACGGGCCCCGGACTCGGACTCCTCAACCCGGAATACCAGGAGTCCCGGCAGGTACTTGACCCGACCTTCGCTGATCAACTGGTCGAATGTCTGTGCGGAGGAATAGATCAGCCGGTAAGGACAGCCTGTCATACAGAGACCGCAGCGGACACACTCGCCACCCCGGAGGGCCAGGCGAGCCTTTCCGACGGTGATGCCGTCGCGGCGCAGCCGCTCCCGATGCCTACCGTAGTCACCAATAACCTGGCGGGTCCGCGGTGCCAGGGTCGGCAGCGGTCGTGGCTCCCGGAACAATGGAAACAACTCGGCCAGATCGTCGATCGCGCCGGACATCGGGACATGGTCAAGGATTCGGCGGTAATGCGGCTCCAACTCCTGGAGGGTGAAGGGCCAATGGCCGAAAGTCGCCTTGCTGAAGGGCATCAACTGCGAGCCCCACACATTACTGAAACCGCCGTACGCGCTGGAGACTACGGCCCGGTTCGCACCCACCATCGCACTCACCCCGCGGAGCTGCCCCTCGTCCCGGAAGGGGAAGTCGGATCCGTAGACCCGCTTCTCCGGAAGGGCCCGGCGCGAGGTGGGCACCGGCTGACGACTGATGATCTTAACCTGGTCGGAACGCCACTCGTCCGACTCTGAGCGACCGAGCTCGTCGACGATGTTGGCAGCTTCGGCCTCGAGCCGCGTCCCGATGTCCACGACCAGGATTTCCTGGGTCGGGTCCTCGGCCAGTGCCAGAGCCGCTCCCGCGGCAGCGGGACCCGATCCCACGATTATCGTCCGGGACATGTCACTTCCTTTTCCTGGCTACCGGATCGACCACAGCGGCGTACGTTCCCGGGAGAATCACCGACCGGCGCGGTACTGGTGAAAAGTGCCCACGAGGTATCCGCTGCCGGCCGCCGCGACCCCGGCCAGCATGGTGGCCGATCGCAACGCCCCGGAGAGTTCACCCGCACGGACCGCCCGGAGTTCCCGTGCCAGGCCACCACTCAACGTCTGCGCGACGAAACGCCGCTCGGCCGCCATGCTGGCCGCGCTTCCCATGCCTCGGAATGCGGCGACCTTGCCCTTGTTCACCGTGTAACAACGCTTCCAGAAGTACCGCCAGGTCAGCCTCTCCTTCGGCACGTGATGGTGGACCACTGCCGCCGGCTGATACATCACCTTCAGATGAGGCCAGCGGTCTGCCAGCCGATGGCACATATCCATGTCGTCATGGTTGTCGGAGTGGAATCCGTTGATCTCAGCCAGGGCGGAACGACGGACCGACATGGCGGCGCCGATCAGGCGTCGGGTCGGTGCGAGAGTCTTGGGCAGGCCCTCATAACTGCATCCAAAGACCCAGTCGAACTCGCCGGGAAACCAGCGAGGGCGAGGAACGGCGAAGTCCGGAAGCGGCGCGCCGCCGACCGCGACCACGTCGCGACGGCCGAAGACCGCTACGATCTCCGCCAGCCAGGAAGGGTCAGCGCGAGCATCATCATCGAGGAAGGCCAATATCTCACCCGCAGCGATTTCGGCTGCGGTGTTGCGAGCTGATCCCAGCCGTCCCGGATAGCGGTTCTCCACGACCACTACCCGGACATCCGCGTCTCGATCAGAGAATCTCTTGGCGGCCATCTGGAAAAGCTCTTCATTGTGGTCGATGCAGAGAATTATCTCTATCGGACGGTACTTCTGTGCGAGCAGGGAGTCGATCGCTCTGTTCAGCAGTTCCCATCTTTCGAGTGTGTATGCGCATACAATCGCACTCACCGTCGGTTCCGTCGTCGAATGCAAAACGCTTACCTTCCCCCTGATATCCCGGCATTCGTCCATGGGTCTCGCTCGTCGAATCTCCGGCGCCGAGTACAGGTCGTCAGTCGCTGTTCCGTCACCTCACGACCACCCCAAGACGCTTCTGGTCACCGCTCTGTTTCGGGTGCCATGCCAATTCATCCGGGTACCCGCTCGATGGCCACCGATGACGAACCAGACGTCTGCGGCCGGTCACGCCACACGTTCAGGAGGACCGGCGCTACGACGACCGCCTCGATGAAGACGGCGGTGACCCAGCCGACGCATAGACCCGTCGTCCCAAACATGCGGCCCCCCCCGAAGGCCAACGCGATCTCAAGAACCGTTCCGCAGGCAATCACCCTGGCCGCCGCGGCCATGCGGCCCTGTACCCGACGAAGAGTCACATAGTGATCCTTGACGACCAACGATATCGTGGCAAGGATGAGAATCCGGAAGGCGGCGACGGACCTACCATCGGTGTAGGCTTCTCCGAACGGCAGCAGAATCAGACTCGTGACGGATGCCGCGAGTGCGCAGAGCGTCACGCTGATCAGGAGCCCGAGCGGGATTGTCAGGCGCATCTTGGCACGCGCCTCCTCTTCGGCGCGGCCCGTGTGCGCAAGCAGGGCCGTCGGCAGTGCATAAGGAACAACGAAGAGAAAGGAAGCGGCCAGCCGAGCGGTCGAGAATCGAGCGGTGTCCGCCGGTGTCGTCGTCAGGGCGGCGATTACAGGAAGAATCAGAGTCGGCACGGTCAGCGCGAGGCTCAGCACGTAATTGCCGGCTATCTCACCCTTGATCGCCTTCAGCTCGGCGATCCCGGTCTGCCGTTCCGCTCGTCTGGAGTTTCGATAGGGTGGTCGCCTGAAGTACTTGTAGCAAACCGGGAGGGAGACGACCGACGCAATAAGCCAGGTGGCGTAGAGGTCCATGCCGGTGCGCAGGCCCACGATGACAAAGGCAACGAGCAGACCTGCTCTGACGATTGCGGCGAGCAGATTCCGAACAAGCTGGATCGCCCCACTCGCCGCCCGGAGGATCGCGTAGTCGAGAGTGGTGGTCACCGTAAATGCGGCCACTCCCAGACTGAAGGCAGCTATACTGCCTGGACTGCTACCGATTGGCTGCAGAGTGGTCGAGAGCCAGCGGGTACAGAACGCCCACAACAGGCCGAGTAGCAGCCCGGCCACCGTGACCAGCGCCATGCAGGCGCGGACCAGAGTCAGGCGGCGGTCCTCCGGCAGGTCGGGAAGATGCACCATGAGAAGCGTCCCGAGCCCCAGCATTCCGATCGTGCCGAGGACCGTCATCGAGGACACCGCCGCCGCGCCCACCCCAACGGCGTCGATGGAGAGCGTTCTCGCCGCGACCGACCAGAACACAGCTCCAAGTAAAGACGTTCCGAGCTGGGTGCCGAGTAGGGAGCTCACGATCGTCAACAGGCGCGCGAAACCGGCACCGGAAGCCTTCTGCACGGATTCGCTCGGGACGATACCGCTCCCGGCTGGCGTCTGGCGCCTTAAGAAGATCGTCTCCTCATCAGACCGACTCACGATAAATCCTCGCCAAGGCTTCCGCGCAGCCGTCCCAGGTCGGCAGGGTGGAGATTTCGGGAGTCGGCCTCGTCTCGCTCGGTGAGTCCCCAGCGCTGGCGAGCAGGTAGATGCCCAGCGTCTTCGCCACGAGTTGTTCATCGGCCGGATCCGCAACGCTCTGCGCGAGCCCTGCCGCAGCCAGCTCTCCCAGTCCGGCAGTGGGCGCCACCACCACCGGCCTACCCAGGGCCACGGCTTCCATGACCGCGACCGGATGAGCCTCATACTCGCTAAGCAGGGCCACGACACCCGCTCTCGCGATACAGTCAGACATTGCCTGCCGGTCCTCCGGTGGGATCGAGGTGAAACTCACCCGGTCCACCACACCCAGCCGGTCAGCCAGGCGCCTCAACTCCGGCTCATCAGGGCCCCGCCCCACCAGCATCAGCCGTACGTCAGGAACTAGAGTAATCAGACTCGGCAGAGCGCGGACAAGGTGCCGCTGTCCCTTGTACTTCTCCAACCGGCCGACGCAGACGACAAGCGGCTCACTCGTATCGGGTTTGACATGGCCACTCGGTGGAACGATGGACACTCCGTTCGGGACGACCGAGATCCGGTCTGCAGCGACCCCGGCTTGGCGCATGAAGATGTGGGACTCGAACTCCGCGACGCAGATGACGCGGCGGGCGTTCCTGATCAGTGGCCCGAGCAGGCCCCACTGTACTCGGCGCGCCGTGTTCCGGACCTGCGAGGAATGACCGCCGGTATGCGGTGAGACAATATACGGAATACCCCTCAGGCGAGCCGCCGCCATCGCCACCGGCGGCACGAGATTGTGAATTCCCTGACAATGAACAAGATCATAAGAACCGAATCCGACCACTTTGGCAACGGCCGGCGCCAAATAATAGTCTTTCTCTTGCGGCCACGCCGCGACCCGGTGCACCACCGTTCCCGCGACATTCTCCCTGCTGGGAAGCTTGCCGCTGCGGTCGGTCGTCAATATCTCCACGGTAATGTCACTAGTAGCGTTGAGTCGACGACTCGTCTCGTAGACATGCGTCTCGGTACCACCCATGTCCGGGAAGAATCGTGCCGCCACCTGGAGCACCCTCAGTGCCGTCCCCATTTCCCCCTCCTCAGGTCGACCCATCCTTCCGGGACCGGCTGTCCCGGGGTTCAAGCGCACGTCACCCGCGCCTAATCCTCGATCTCAGTGGAACGGACCACGTAACTACCGACCATCAGTTGAACCGTTGCGACGCGCGGGTCCCCGACATCACGAAGATCAACATAGAGCCGGACGTCATCGTCCCCAAAAAGACGACGAGTCCATACCGACCCGTCATCCCGTACTATCTGTAATATAAAAGACCGCTCATCCTGGTAGCCACGCACCACCTCGATTTCCACCTTGCCGTCGATACTGCGCGCGGCGATTGCTGTGACCGGTCGCCGCGCTACCGATCCCGACTGCCAGGAAAGCGCGATCGCCCCGCAGAACACAGCGACGACAATCGCCAAGAACAGCGCGCTGGACGGTTTCGGCATCGGGATCATGACCAGCCTTGCCGGTCTCCACGGTGCACCAGCCCGGAGAAGAAGTGCCACCACTACGGCAAGAAAAATGTCGTAGCCCACTGCGTGGGTGGCTAACCCCAAAGCGGAGAGAGCGAGAGAGACGAACATCAGGATGCACACGACTGCCAGCGCCGCGCAGGTATGCACATAGAAGCCGGTTAGCTGAGGCCGGCGTTGTAAAACCAGCCAGCGGATCCCCTGATACACGAAGGCGATTAGCGAAGTTCCCACGAGCCCCTCGAGCACGAGGATCAAGACTCTCATCGGCCGGCCCGGACAGCCGAGGTCGAGTCTTCCCAGAGGCCCGAGACGTCATAGATACGGACGGCTCCGTTGTCGTAGATCCGCCGCGATCCAGGCGTGATATCGAACTTGCCGAGTTCTGCATGGGTGAGACGCGTCCCCTTCGGGGCCTCACCATTCACCACGTAGTACGTCTCATGCGGCAACCCCTCGGCCAGCCGCTGATCGATCACATAATACCGTATCTGACCTCTCCGGAGCAGATCCCGCGCCTGGGCATGGAAGGACGGCGCGAAAAGGATCTGTCCGGTGTTCCCACCTCCAGGTACACCGATCACCAAATACTGATTTCCGGTGGCAGCCAAAAGCGCCCCTAGCTCCCGGTCCGCGGCAAAGTGGGCGCCGTCGGGAAGATTCCGGGCCGCCCACTGCGCCGCGGCGTTGGCGGAGCTATCGATGGAACGGCCGTCGGCAACGACGAGGTAGGGGCCCGGTATGCGGTTCCAATCGAGTCCAGAGCCCATCAGGGTGCCCCCCATGAAGGCTATGGTGCCGAAAAGGGCCACCACCCACCGCAGCGGCCTCCGATGGTTCTCGATATACCAGCCAATCGAGTATGCGGTGATGATCGACAACCCGATGAAGATGAAGGTCGATAGACGTACGGATATCTCCGCCGCCTTCGGGGCGATCGTGGCCACCAGGGCGATCGGATACAGGAGTTGTAGCAATCGAAGCGACCGCAGCACCGCACCCGCACGTCCGTCCGCCGCAGGTCTCCTCCGGAATGGGCCCAACGGCATGAGTGTCGCCATCCAGATAAGCAGCGAGAGCACAATGAGAACAGTTTCCCAGCGCGGGTTCCTGGTGCCACTCGAATCTGTCGAAATTTTTCTCGTCTCACCGGTCCCGCTCGCGATTCCCGTCAACTGGAAAACGGCATCGTGAAAAACTGGACCGAGATATCGGTTGAGCAGCGGACCACTGACAATCGCCCAAGACGCGACCAGGACAAGGTCCGCCACTGTGATACCCAGGAATATGGTAGCGGTGCGGCGGTCCCGTCGGGTAAACGCGGCGACCGTCACCATTCCCAATATGGCGACGAACACCCAGCTCGTGGCATGGTGCGAGAAGGTGAGAGCCAGCGCCGCGCCCGCCGCCAAGACGGTTTCAGTGCGGCCCGCCGCCTCGTTCGTAACCAGCATGAGAAGCAGAACACCGAGAGCCACGGCTAGCGTCTGATACGAGTACTGCGCGTTGAAGAAGAAGAACTGCGGGCTACAGCTGTAGATACCGACAGCAATACCCGCGGCGTGGGCGGAACGAGTCACCTGCTCGGCGAGAAGGAACAGGCCGGCGATCAGCAGACCCCGAGAGAGCACGATGACAAGAAAGGCGGAGAGCTGTGGTGGCAGACGGGTGATCTGTGCCACCGCGTTGGTGACCACCTCGAGTCCAGGGAAGCGCGGGCTGACCGGCAAGCCAGAGTTAGCCGTGAAGAGACGACCCGTTTCCCGGATGTCATGCAAGGTCCGGATATGGAGCATCTCGTCAAAGCGGACGAACTGGTGGATCTGGAGTATCAGATACGCCAGCAGGAGGCCCATGCCCAACAACAAACAATCCGTTATTCTCGCCCGCCGAGATGTTGCCGGATCCAAGAGCCCCAGACCGGCCGGAACGAAGATCAGGAGCAGGCCAATCCAGTAGAGCAGGAGGCCCGTGCCACTCTCACCCTGGCGCCCGAGTACGTAGCTACCAGAGACGGCCAGCAGTCCCACCGCGGTGGCTGCCGCCACCGGTAGCGTCTCCCTACAGTACCTCTCGGAATCAGCGCGTAAAAGTAACCCGCCACGATCGCGGTAGTGCAGATCGGTCAACAAACTCGCACTCAGCCCAGCGGATACCACTCTCCGGGTCGCCTCCGGCCCCCGGCCTCGCCCGGTGCGTGCGGTACGAAGATTCCGGGGTATGAGAGTCGTCTCCTCCTCATGGAGGCGGTAGGCCGGCATTCCGCCGACCGAGGATGAGTCGAGTTTCTCGACTGGTGAGGCCTCGTTCCTCCGACGGTCAACGAAGCGATGCACGGACGACCTCGCGATAGACCTCCTCGATACGTGGCACCACCCGACTCGCGGTGAATTCTTTCGCACGCTCCTTCGCGGCAGTGCCCATGCGCGCCCGCCTAGTACCATCCGCCAGGAGATGCTCGATCGCGTCGTGGAGAGCCACCGGGTCGGCCGGGGGGACCAGGACTCCCTCCCGACCGCCAGTGATCATATCGGCGATACCTCCCATCGGCGTGGAGATTACTGGTGTCCCGGACGCCATAGCCTCGAGGACAACGGTCGGACAGGGATCATGCCAGGTAGATGGCAGAACAGCGAAGCTGGCGTGAGCGAAGGCACGCATGATCTCAGCATGAGCTCGCGGCTCGCTCAGAATCACCCCGGGCGGAAAATAGCTCGGTGAATCTGCCGTCCGACGGCCGACAACGAGCAGCGGCGGACGATGATCCGGAAGCCTCTCGTAAGCCCCGAGTAGTGCCCCTATCCCTTTGTCCAGGCTCAGATCACCGACGAAAACCAGGTAGCCATCGGAGACGAGCCCGTCCGGCGGTCCGCCAGGCTCCGCGCCGATGAGCTCGTCGGGGATAAAGTTCGGGACGACCTCATAGGGAATCCGCCCACTGTCCAGCCGGTTGAGCCGGGCCACGGCGTTGCTCACCGCAAGGTATCGGTCGACGGCCCTGTCGCGCCGTCGTGTGCCACCGCGGTTAGCCGCGAAGGTCAAGGGCCCCACCACCCCGGAGTAGTGGTTTCTGGTGCATCGTATGCATCGTGACAGTGCTGGGCCGGAGCACACCAGCTCCCCCATAAACATCATCCGCTTAGTGGCACAGACATGGCTGTAGTCATGCAGGGTGACGACGATCGGGACGTCGAGGTACCTGCGCAGCGGCAGCGCACTGTTCACGATCCAGTTGTGCGCATGGATAACGTCGGGCTTCACCTCACGCACGATCCTGGCGATCGCCGCTGCTACTAGCGGATCTGGCACCGGCGGCGCATAGACCCGGTCGGTCGTGTAAAGCAATGGAAGACCTGCGGTTGTCGGCCGCACTAGACGCACGTCCAAGCCATCCCGCTTCTCGGCCGCCGCCCGAGGGCCAAAAGTTATCACCGTGACGTCGTGGCGTTCAGCCAGTTGCTTTCCGAGATTGAGGACATGACGTTCCTCCCCACCGACGATCGGCGGAAAGAACTGTGCCAGCAGAATTACCTTCACGATGATCGCGGTCCGGACCCCCGAGGCGGGACTCTTGACGGTTTGGGTGAAGTCATAAGAGGCGGTCTCGGTTCATGTCGTGGTAGGACCGCCTCATGGGTAGGGGAACTATCAGGCTTCTGATACATCGAAATTTGACCATCCGCCACACCGGCGGAACCGCTCCGCACGGCCCATACTCGGGAACAATCGTCCCGGCACAGGGACATCAGGCCGTTTCTTCGAAAGCGGGTAGGGCGCTCACCGTTTCGGCACCCCGCTGGATTGGAAGCGGATCGGTCCTAGGATAGATCGCCAATTCAGCCTTCTCGCTCGACGCGGAAGACTCGACGAAAATCGTGCGCAACACCCGGAAACCATCCGAGAATGCGTTCAGGTTACTGACCCCATGCAGGCGTGGATGTTCAAAACTCGGGACCTCCGCTATGCGAAGTCCAGCCCGCACGGCCCGCATGTTGATCAACGTCTCGATCTCGAATCCGTCCCCCCACTGCTTTTGGGGTCCGGCACCGCCTGTGTCCAAGTCGAAGATGGGGACGACCCGTCGCCAAAAAGCGTTGTAACCGTAGCAGAGGTCGGTGAAGTCCGAGCCAATGAGCATGTTGACCAGGAAGTTCAGGAGACGGTTCCCGAGGCGACGGAGACGAGTGATGTCGGCGCTTCCGCCGTTCGCGACGAAACGCGAGCCCTTGGCAAAGTCAGCACCCGCTTCGAGCGCATTAACGAACGCAGGAATCTCGCTCGGGTCGGCTGAGCCGTCGGCATCGAGCATGACAATGATGTCACCACTTGCCTGGGCGAACCCACAGGCCAGAGCGTTTCCCTTGCCACGGCGATTCTGGTGTGTCACGACTATATCCGGCCGAACACGACGAGCGACTTCGACGGTTCCGTCGGTCGAGTGGCCGTCAACCAGAATTATTTCAGCATCGCCCGGTAGTCGAGCGAGAACATGTGGTAGATTTTTTGCTTCGTTGAGAGTCGGGACGATGATACTGACAGTCGGCGAAATACGGCCTCGCATAAGAGGTCCCCCCGATTTCGATATACTACTGAATTTGGAGTCTTCTCACGCTTCTCGTGCACTAGCGACAGCAAAGCCTGACGGAAATCTGCGGCAATCAGGAATGGACGGAGCAGGTCGCTAGAAGAGACTGCGAGACAGGACTCGATCAGCGTCCGCTCAGCGAAGCAAAGACTCAACTACCACCCCCGCGACGGCTTGCCACTTCTTTACGAAAAAAATTAAGCTGAGCGCCTCACTTCGCCCCCGATCTCAAAGCGTGCCTCACCTCGCCAAGAAGCGCCGTCGCGTGCGGTAAGTGTACCAGGTAACCTTCTACAGGTTACCCCTATGGGCGTCGCCAACAGAGTGTGCACTGCAACACTATACGAAGACACACCGGATCACCGCTCCGCCCCCCTGGATCGCTACTCTCTGTAGGACTCAACTCCCGTTCACCCTCCCGCCGACACCGCGGCACCAGCATTCGAGACGGCCATCGGTGTCTTCATTTTGCTGCCACGACCCTCCACCGCAAGCAAGAAGTTGATGGGGGAGACGGCCAGAGATGGGCCCACGATCTGCTTCGCAGAGCATCCTTTGATGCATCTCCGCTCGGCCAGCGAGATAGAGCCGCCGAGCCAGGTGGGTCTCAGGCCAGGCGCAACAACGCGTCGTCGATCCGGTTAGAGTCCGACACGTCTCCCCGATCGACGGTGGGTCACACAGCTCCTCGCGCGCCCGACACCAATCGTCAGATCGCCCGGCATGCTGAGCTACCGGTCGTTGACGGGTTCCGGCTGGCAGGCTGCACGAGTCCTTGCCTGGGGCAGGACGGGACAAGCCAAAGTGATCATTTTCGGCAAACATCCCGGGACCCGCGGTCCCAAATACTCCCCGAAGGCCCCGGCCAACCGTCCCGGGAGGATCCCGTTCGGGATCCTCCCGGGAGAGAACCCGGACGACACCCAAGATCGCGAATCACGTCAGAGTACTGCCACTACGTGAGGAAGGCTCAGTACGCACCCTCGCGGCGCAGGACCGCGAACACGGTGCGCCAGAGGATGTAGAAGTCGAGGGGGAGCGACCAGTTCTGCACGTACCGCAGATCCAACCGCACCGACTCGTCCCATTCGAGGTCCGACCGGCCGCTGATCTGCCACAGGCCGGTCAGCCCCGGCTTCACCATCAGCCGGCGGTGCACGTCGTCCTCGTAGCGGGCGACCTCCGACGGCAGCGGCGGACGCGGCCCCACCAGCGACATCGTGCCG
>NZ_JDWE01000045.1:0-36118 GCF_000685765.2 Frankia sp. BMG5.23 | reverse complement strand
CACACTTGGATGCGTCTCTACCCGCCCGAGTCTCCGACGGTGACCGGCGGCTCCGGCCCCGGCAGGACTGGTCCCGAGATGAACCCGACGCCGCAGCCCGATGGTCAGGTACGCAGCGACATCTGCGGGCCTCGGCCCGGCCTGCCGGACCCGCNGGCACTCGCCCGGTGGGAAGAGGCGCTGCTGTGTCTGCGGGTGTTCGACACGGCGCCGATCATATTCGCGGTCTTCGACCGCGGCCTGCGCTACCGGGCGGTGAACCAGGCGGCTGCCAGGGCCTCCGGCCTGTCCGCCGAGGAGATGATCGGTGGGTATGGCCCGGAGNTGNNCCCGGNCATAGACCCTCTCGGCTGGGAGCGGCNCCGCCGGGTGTTGGCGACCGGTGAGGCGATCCTCGACGAGGAGATCATCGGAGCGACCCCGGCGGACCCGTCGAATCCGCGCATCTGGCGGGCCTCCTACTATCCCCTGCATGACTCGACCGGGGCCAGAATCGCGGTCGGCGTGACGGCGGTGGACGTGACCGACGAGCGTCGCGCGCAGGCCGAACGTGACCTGGTACTGCGGCGGTTGCGGCTGCTGAGCCGGGCGAGCGGGCTGCTCGGCGCGTCGCTGGACCTGTCGGCCACCTTGCGGGAGATGGTCACGCTGGTCGTCCCGGAATTCGCCGACGCCTGCGAGCTGTACCTCGCCGACGAGCCCTGCCCCCCCGGGGGCCGAACCCGACCCGCCGCTGCTTCGCCGAGCCGTGTGGGCACACTCCCCCGACCTGCCCCGACCATCCCCCGACCTGCCCCTCCCCCCACCAGACACAAGAAGCAACCTGACCGGACGCCAGGTCGGACGGGTATTCCTCACCCGCCAACCGGTCCGCCTCGACCTGGACGAACGGCTCCCCGACGCACCCGACGCACCCGACGCACCCGACGCACCCGACGCACCCGACGCACCCGACGCACCCGCGAGCAGCGTGGCCGCCCTGTTCCGGCATTCCCACCTTCGATCCGCGATCATCGTCCCGCTGCTGGTCGGCCCGCACTGCCTGGGAACCGTCGGGTTCGCCGTCACCGCGGCCCGCCCCTACCGCGAGCAGGACACCCAGACCGCCACCGAACTGGGCAGCCGGATCGCAACCGCGATCGCGAACGCCCACGCCTTCGACCACCAGCGGACCGCCGCCCTGACCCTGCAACGCGCCCTGCTGCCCCGCGACATCCCCACCCTGGACGACCTCGACCTGGCCTGGCGCTACCAGCCCGGCACCAGCGGCACCGAGGTCGGCGGCGACTGGTTCGACGTCATCCCCCTGCCGGCCGGACGGGTCGCGCTGGTCATCGGCGACGTCATGGGCCGCGGCCTGAACGCCGCCGCCGCCATGGGCCAGCTACGCACCGCCGCCCGCACCCTCGCCCGCCTCGACCTGCCCCCCGCCGCCCTGCTGACCGAACTCGACGCCGTCACCCGCAGCATCGACACCATCGCCAGCGTCGCCTACGTCATCCAGGACCCGGCCACCAGCACCCTGACCGTGGCCAACGGCGGCCACCTCCCCCCCGCCCTGCGCCACCCCGACGGCACCGCCGACCTCCTCGACGACCCCCACGGGATCATCCTCGGCGTCACCGAACAGACCTTCACCGAAACCCGCCACCGCTTCCCCCCCGGCTCCACCCTCGCCCTCTACACCGACGGCCTCGTCGAATCCCCCACCGTCGACATCGGCGAGGGCTGCCGACGCCTGCTGCGCATCCTCACCGAAACAGCCGACCTGCCCACCACCGCGGACCGGCTACTGACCCTCCTCAACCGCAACGACGGCAACGACGGCTACGACGACGACGTCACCCTCCTCCTCGCCCACGCCCGGCGGGGTCGGTGCGGCCGGTTCAGGGGGCGGTGAATGCCAGGGAGACGTTGTGCCCACCGAAGCCGAAGGCGTTGGCCACGGCGGCGCGGACGGTCTCGTGGCGGGCCGGTCCGGACACGACGTCGAGCTTGATCGTCGGGTCGAGCCGGTCAAGGTTGCGCACCGGGGGTATGACGCCGTCGCGGATGCTGAGCACCGTGGCGATGGCGCCCACCGCGCCGGCGGCGCCGAGCATGTGCCCGGTCATCGACTTGGTGGCCGTGACCGCCGGATGGGTGCCGATTGTCTGAGTGATCGCCTCGGCCTCCAGGGGGTCGCCGACGGGGGTAGAGGTGGCGTGGGCGTGTACGAGGTCGATATCGGTGGGGGTGAGGCCGGCGCCGGCCAGTGCGGCCTCGATGGCCCTGCGCTGCCCGGCGGGGTCGGCGGTGACGATGTCGAGGGCGTCGGAGTTGGTGGCCGCGCCGGCGGCGACGGCGTACACGCGGGCGCCGCGGGCGGCGGCGAACCCGGCCCGTTCCAGGACCAGCAGGCCGGCGCCCTCGCCGAGCACGAAGCCGTCACGGTCGGCGTCGAAGGGCCGGGAGGCGGCTGCCGGGTCGCCGTGCCGGGTCGAGAGGGCCTTCATCTGCGCGAACGCCGCCAGCGGCAGCGTGTCGACCGGCGCCTCGACGCCGCCGGCGACCACGACGTCGGCCAGCCCGTGTTGGATCATCTCCATACCGGTGGCGATCGCCTCGGCGCCGGACGCGCAGGCGCTGACCGGGGTGCGGGCGCCGGCCTTCGCGCCGAGGTCGATGCTCACCCACGCCGCCGGGCCGTTGGGCATTAGCATGATCACCGTGTGAGGGGACATCCGGCGCGCACCGGCCTGCTCCAGGATGCGGTGCTGGCCCAGGGTGGACTGCACCCCGTCGTAACCGGTGCCGATGACGACCGCGAGCCGCTCGGGAGCGACCTCGGGGGATCCCGCGTCCGCCCATGCCTGCCGGGCGGTGACGATCGCCATCTGTTCACCGCGGTCGAGCTTGCGGCTGTCCTTGCGCGGCAGTGTTGCCGCGGGGTCGACGGGCAGCTGTGCGGCGAGTCGGACCGGCAGCTCCCGCGCCCATTCGTCTTCGATCACCGCGACACCCGAGGCACCCGCGACCAGCCCGTCCCAGGTGGCGGCGAGGTCGCCGCCGAGTGGAGTCATCGCACCGAGACCCGTTACCACGATCTTGTCGTAAACCACTAACTACCCCTTCCCGTCACGATGAGGGCGGAACGCCCGAAAGGCGGTTCCGATCCTCGCTCCGGGTCACCTTCCCAGCTCGGGGCGCGGTCTGGACAGCTCCGTCGCTACCGATGTCGGCGGTCAGGTGTTGTGGGACCCCTACAAAGACCCGCGAGCCCTACGAGGGCGAGACGGGCGCCGCCGCGGCCCACGACGTCGGACCGGCGAGGGGACGGTGGGTGAGCGTCGGGGCGCCAGTGGTCATAATTGGATCATAATGCGGTTTCGGGTCGGATCCCGCTTATGCCGCCCTTCCCGGCACATCTGAGCCGGGTGTCTGGTGGTGGAGGACCTCGGTGCGGCGGCCGTCGCCCTCCGCCCGGAGGATGTGGACGCCGGCACCGAGGTCGTTTCCCGGGGCTGGCCGGTGTTCCCGGACTGGCCGGTGGTCCGGGGGCCGGTCTCAGCGGGCCGCGCGGATGGATTCCCGCAGGGAGGACAGGGTCGCCGCGAGGGCGGTCGGTTCGTAGCCGCAGTGTGCCATGCAGTTCGCGCAGCGTGGGTCGCGGCCTCGTCCGTAGGCCTCCCAGTCGGTGGTGTCAAGGAGTTCCTGGTAGGTCTTGGCGTAGCCGTCGCCCATCAGATAGCACGGCTTCTGCCAGCCGTACAGGGAGTAGGACGGAATGCCCCAGGCCGTGCACGGGAAGTCGATCTTGCCTTCGAGGAAGTCCAGGAACAGGGGGGAGTGGCTGATCCGCCAGTTCTTGCGGCGGCCGTCGGCGAACGCCTTGCGGAACAGTTCCTGGGTTTCCTTGACCCCGAGGAAGCTGTCCTGGTCGGGGGCTTTCTCGTAGGCGTAGGCGGGGGAGAGCATCATCCCGTCGACGTTGAGGTCGTTGTTGAGGAAGTCCAACACCTCGATCACGGTCTGAGGGGTGTCGGTGTTGAAGAACGTGGTGTTCGTGGTGACGCGGAAGCCGCGGCGCTGCGCCTCTTTGATGTTGTCCACGGCCTGGGCGAACACGCCCGGCTTGGCCACGGACTTGTCATGGCGTTCCTCGAGGCCGTCGATGTGTACCGCGAAGGACAGGTACGGTGACGGACGCAGCTTGTCGATCTTGCGTGGGATCAGGAGGGCGTTCGTGCACAGGTAGATGAACTTCTTACGTTTCACCAGGCCTGCCACGATGTCCTCGATCTGCGGGTGCATCAGCGGTTCGCCGCCTGCCAGGCACACCACGGGGGCGCCGCACTCGTCGACGGCGGCGAGCGCCTGCTCGACGGGCATGCGCTGTTTCAGCACGTCCGCGGGATGTTGGATCTTGCCGCAGCCCTCACAGGCGAGGTTACATGCGAACAGGGGTTCGAGTTCGAGGGTGATCGGGAACTTGTCCCGTCTGGCGAGTTTCTGTTTGAGGAGATAAGCGCCGATCCTGATTGCCTGGCGCCGCGGAATGGCCATTTTCACCCTCCTGGTGTTGGTCTTCGGTCGCCTGGTGGGTGGAGTCGCGATGCCGCACTGTTCCGGTCAGTGACTGTTCCGGTCAGTGTAGGTGTGTGGTGTTGAGCTGGTGGATTCGGCGTGGGTCGGAGTGGGTGTGGGGTGGAACTGAGGTGGGTGTCCGGTTTGGGTGGGTGGGGGGTGTCGGTGGGTTGGGGGTGATGGGGAGGGCGGTGGTAAGAGCGCGGATTGCGGCGGGGCGACGGCGCCGGAGGTGGCGTGTGGTGTGCCGGGCGGGACGGTCCGGCCGGCCTTCGGCGGGGTGGCCTTGTGGTGGTCTGGACTATCCTGCCGTCTGGCCCTGGGCCAACCACTGCACCCGCCGGATGCGGCAGATGTCTCACGCCATCCGGAGAACCATCCGGTAGGATACTCGGTGTGGTCCTGGGCGGCGGGGCCGTTCCCGGGCCATCCCCACGATGCGGAGGCTAGCGCGTGCCCCCCTCGGCGAACACGGGCTCGAAGCGCCCCCGGTCGCGGCGTGCTCGGGGATCCATCAATGCCCCGGGGATTCTGGCGGGCGTCTTCGAGTTTTGTCGGGACACGCCGGTAGATCAGTTGAGCATGCCCCGCCTGGCCGCGTATCTCGACGTCGGTGTCACCAGCATCTACTGGTATTTCAAGAGTAAGCGAGAACTCCTCGATGCCATGGCCGAGGAAGCACTCGTCTCTTTCTATGAGAGCATGCCTGCCCTCCGCGGTGACGCCTGGGAGGACGTGCTCCGCGAGTTCTTCAAAAATTTCTATGCGCTGCTCGCCGTCGACGACCTGAAATGCGACCTGATTGCACGTCGTATCGGTAGTCTGACCTACCAGGAGACCATCACCTCCTGGCCGCGGGCGGCGGAACTGCTGGCTGGGCTGCGGGATGCCGGATTCCCGTCGTCGCTGGCCTGGCACGCTTTCTTCACGCTCTCGACATACACCCGGGGCTTCCTGCTCACCGAGCGGCCGGCTGAGGATCCGGCCGCGGCGGTCCCCGCGGCGGCGCAGCCTTCCGGCGTCACCGTCCCGGAGGATTTCGAGTTCGGGATCACCAACATCATTCTGGGCCTGCGCACCCTGCTGCCCGAGGACGCGCGCGACCGCGACGTCGCCTAACGCTCCCGTCCGGCCCCGCAGGGCGCCTTCGATGCGGCGTGGGACCTTCGACGGCTGCCGGCCCGTGAGTCGGGGCTTCGGCCGGCTACGGCGATGATCTTCTTGATCGGCGCCCGTCTCCACCGCGACTCCCGCCGGTGCCACCGAACCAGTGATGAACCAGCAATGGACAGCAAAGGGGCAGAATCGAAGATGGTTGGTCACAGGCGGTAAGTGGAGGTCGGAGCTGGGACGCCGACGGCAGCCACGGTGTCGTCTTGATCGCCGAGAGTTACATGGATCGAATAAGTCGAAGTCGGACGGAGGAATCCGGCATGAAAGCAACATATGAGGCACCGACGCTCCGGGCCGAGGGCTCGTTCCGGCAGGTCACCGGTTTCTTCGGGGGCTGGGGCTGGGGCTGGGGCCACTGGGGCGGCTGGGGCCACTGGGGTGGCTGGGGTCGTTGGGGTGGCTGGGGTCGTTGGGGTGGCTGGGGTCGTTGGGGTGGCTGGTGATCCCGGCTCCCGACAATCCAGCAACCCGACCAGCAATCTGACGATCGGTCAACCCGACAATCGGGAAATCCGACAATGCGGGGAAACCGGGAAACCCGACAACGCGGGGTAACCCGACAATGCGGGGAAACCGGGCAACCCGACAAGTGGGCACCACGACATCCGCTGGCGGTGCTCCTCTCCGGGGCGACGGTGGTGACGAGCCGGCGAACGGTCGTTGCCACCCGCCGTCCGGGTCACGCCGAGGAGGAACACAGAGGAGGCACCTGCGGTGAGGATCGTCTGTGTGGGGGGCGGACCGGCAGGACTTTACTTCGCTATCTCGGCGAAACGCCGTGACGCCAGCCAGGAGATCATAGTCCTCGAACGCGACCCGCCCGGGGCGACCTACGGCTGGGGGGTCGTGTACTGGGATAACCTTCTGGACGTCCTTTTCCGCAACGACCCAGGCAGCGCTCGTGCCCTGCGGGCTGCGTCCACTCTCTGGCAGGAACAGCGGATCAGTCTGGGCGGATCGTCGGCGGCATATCTCACCGGCTACGGCTTCAGCCTGCAGCGGGCCGCGCTGCTCGAAATCCTCGCCCGGCGGGCTACCGATCTCGGCGTCGAGGTGGAGTACCGGCACGAGGTGGACGACCTGCGCCCGTATGCCGACGCCGATCTCGTCGTGGCGTCCGACGGCGCGAACAGCCGGGTGCGCCAGCTGGCCCAGGACGATTTCGGTACCAAGGTCGAGATCGGCGGTAACCCGTACATCTGGCTCGGCACCGACAAGCGCTTCGACAGCTTCACCTTCGCCTTCGAACGGACCTCCGCGGGATGGATCTGGTTCCACGCCTATCCGTCCAGCGTCGGCGTCAGCACCTGCATCGTGGAATGCTCCCAGCGGACGTGGAAGGGACTCGGCCTTGATCTCCTGAGCGCTGAGGACGCGCCGCGGATGCTGGAAAAGATCTTCTCTGGTCCGTTGGACGGCCATCCGCTGATCAGCCAGTGCCGCGGCCGGGCGGCGCGGTGGCTGCGCTTCGCCGATGTCACCAATCGGAGCTGGTACCACGACAACGTCGTGTTGATCGGTGACGCCGCCCACACCACGCACTTCGCCTTCGGGTCGGGCACGGCGCTCGCGATCGTCGATGCGGTCGCGCTCGCGCAGAGCATGTACGACAGCGGCGGCGATCTGCCGGCCGCGCTGCGAGATTTCGACCGGCGGGGCCGGGCGGCCCTGGGTCCTCTGCAGGCGGCGGCGCGGACGAGCATGGCCTGGTTCGAACGGGTGGACCCATACCTCGATCAGGATCCGGTGTCGTTCGCCTACTCGATGGCGTCGCGCCAGGGCGAACAGCCGCCGTGGCGCTACCCGGTGCACCGTGTCAGCCAGCACCCGGCCGTGCGCAGGGCGCTGCGCGGACTGAACTCGAGTGCACGGTGGGGCTTGGCCCGTCGCCGGGGCGAACCCGTCGCCCGGAGAAGCGCGGAGGGTTAGTCAAGGTCGGCTGGGGCGTTCGCCGAGCGCCCCGCGGTGGTTGACGGCGCCCTCCACGGCAGATCATCTTCCGTGAGCTGCCGAAGATTTCCACCGGAAAGATCGAGAAGAACGTGCTGCGTGGCTGGGGCAGCGACCCGAACCTCTGCGACCGGTGAGATCCGCCGGGCCGGGCATGGTCCCGCGCGTCGGTGACGTCGTCGTTCCCGCACGCTGATCGGTTCCTCGTGTCGCCCGTTGGCAGGCCGTTCGGCATTTCCGCTTCATTCTGTATCTATGTGTAAACGTTCGACGACACGACGTCTCTAGGCCCGGGATGGGCGGCGCTGAGTGCGGTTCGACAGTCACTATGCGGGACATGCACCTCACGGACATCGCGGAACTGCCCTATGATCCATGCGAACACCTCACCGGACGGCTCACCCGGGTGTCCTCCGGTGACAATCGCCGCCCTGACGTCGGCCCGAGGATTGCCGGCCCGAGGATGATGTCGGATCTCACCGCGGCGCCGGTATGGATCCCGTGAGCGACAGGACGGATGGAACCGGTATGGCTGAAACTGGTATGTCCAATAGAGCCGGTAGGGCGGGCGTGTCGGACATTGTGGACGCTGCCGATGTAACGGATGTCGCCGATGCGACGGATGCGGTCCGGGAGAACCGCCCGATCGGTCCCCACCGCCGCAGGGTGCTGCGGGGCGCCGGGCTGCTCGGCTTCGGCGGTGGTATCGCGATCGGGGGAGGCCTCGGGGGAGTCATGGCCCTCGACGGCGGTGTCGCCGTTGCCGCGGAACGTCCCCAGGAGGACCAGTCGGGCGGGACGGACCGCGTCGCCGCGGTCCGTCGTGAGGCGCTGGCCGGGGTGGTGGGCGACGGCCGTCACCAGCCCGGAATCGCCGACCGCCCTCCCGCGCAGCTCGTCTTCACCGCCTACGACCTGACGACGTCCGGCCCGGCCGCGGTCCGCACATCCCTCGCCGCGGTGCTGCGCACCTGGACGGCCGCCGCCGCGGTGCTGATGCGAGGCGAGCCGCTCGACGGCGCTGAGCGGGACACCCAGGGACTCGGACCGGCGGGGCTGACGATCACCATCGGGCTCGGCGCGTCCGCGCTGCGCCGCGCCGGTCTCGACGCGCAGATACCCGCGGAGTTCGCGGACATTCCCGCGATGCCCGGTGACCAGCTCGATCTGGCGCGCAGTGGCGGGGATCTCGGCGTGCAGGTCTGCGCCGAGGATCCGATGGTCGCGGTCTCGGCTTCCCGGCAGATGCGTCGTCTCGCCGCTCAGGATGCCAGGCCCCGCTGGATCCAGCGGGGATTCCTTCGTTCCGCGGCGGCCGCGTTCAACCCCGGGTCCACCCCACGCAACCTGATGGGGCAGATCGACGGCACGGACAACCCGGGACCGGGCACGCCGCGGTTCGACCGGGCGGTGTGGGTGTCCAGCGGGCCGGAATGGATGCGGGACGGGTCCTACCTGGTCTGCCGGCGTATCCGCATGCTGCTCGATGCCTGGGCGCGGCTGGACGAGACGGCTCAGAGCGCGGTCATCGGCCGCCGTAAGTCCGACGGTACCGCGCTCTCGGCACCGCCGGTGGGGCAGGGCGGCGCTGAGACCATCCAGCCGGACTTCACTGCCCGCGCCGCCGACGGCAGTCTCGCGATCGCCGGCAACGCCCATGTCCGGCTGTCCCACCCGTCGTTCCACGGTGGGATCGCCATGCTTCGTCGCGGCTACTCCTATGACGACGGCCTGGACTCAGCCGGCGAGCCGGACGCCGGCCTGTTCTTCGCGGCCTACCAGGCCGACCCGCGTACGGCGTTCGTCGCGGTGCAGCGGACCCTCGCGGCCGGCGACGCATTGAACACCTTCATCCGGCACACCTCCAGTGCCCTGTTCGCCGTCCCGCCCGCGGCGCCCGCGGGCGGCTTTCTCGCGCAGGGGCTCTTCGGCGCCGGCTGAACGATGCCGGCTGAACGATGCCGGCTGAGCGGCGCTGAGTGCGCCCTGCGTGCGGGTGGCTCCGGCTGACGGAAACGCCAGCCGGAGCCACCCGCGGGAGATACCCGTTCGGGAATACCTGGCGGATGCCCGAGCGGGTACGGCCCAACCATGGGCCGTACCCGCGCACTGGGCACGGCTGCCGGCAGGAATCAGGAACAGGATGATCATAGAGCAGGCTGATGCCCGTCAGCAGGCTGACTCCGCCAGGGCCAGGGAAGTCCTCCCGCGATGTTTACAAATATTTCGGTGGTTCGCCACCGTGTATTTGCAATATTCGACAGGCGACGGGCCTACTTTCAGCGGTATGCCTGTGAGTCCTCCCAGCGAAGTGGTGGCGTCGGGTGTTCCGGCCGGTATGGCCGAGGACATGACAATCGCCGAGCAGTACGAATGGCTCCAGACCTTTCTCCGGCGGCGGCCGGTCAGCCGACGCGGGATTCTGCTCGGCGGTCTGGCTGGTGCCGGCGCGGCGAGCCTGTTCGGCACGCCGTTCGGCCGGGCCGCCTACGCCGCCACGAACGACAGTCCCCTGCTCGTGGGCGGCAGGCACACCGCCTTCGGCGCCGATCCGTCCCGGCAGCTTCGGCTGGCGGCGCAGTTGTCGCGTAACCCGGGCCGCGGCAAGGTTCTGGTCGATATCGGGCCGGGACGCGGTCTCGGCGGCACGGTCGAGGCGGAGATCCGACCGCTGCTGTCCCAGGTCCCCCAGGCCGACGGCTCGATTCTCGCCGTCGAACAGTACTACGTGCACGCGGCGTTCGACAATCTGACGCCGGGCCGGGAATACTACTACCGTTTCCGGATTCCCGGTGGGGAAGCCACCCCCGTGCAGGCGGTCCGCACCGGACACCGGAAGGGACGCCATGGCGGCCCGTTCCGGTTCACGATGATGGGCGACCACGGTTCGAACACCACCCCGCCGGGCGATCCGAAAGGTGTGTTCGATGACAATTACTACAAGGCCGACAACGCCCCGATGGTCGCCCACGCGTCGGCTGTCACCGCGGCCATCGCCCGCCAGGACCCGGTGTTCCACCTGCTCGCCGGGGACATCAGCTACGCGGACCCATCGGGTCAGGGAAGGCCGCCCAAGCGGACGGCCGCCGGCGTATCTCCTACCGGTTTCGACAATTATGACCCGACCGTCTGGGACGTCTACCTGGCCGACATCGAGGTCAGCAGTGCCCGCACGCCGTGGATGTTCGCCACCGGCAACCATGACATGGAGGCGCTCTACTCCCCGCACGGCTACGGCGGCCACCTCGCCCGCCTGGACCTGCCAGGCGGGGGGCCTCAGGGCTGCCCGAGCGTGTACTCCTTCGTCCACGGCAACGTGGCCGTGCTCTCGCTGGACGCCAACGACCTCAGTTATGAGATCAAGGCGAACACCGGATATTCGAACGGTGCGCAGACGTCCTGGGTCGAGAGCACGCTGAAGGGCTACCGGAACGACCCGGATATCGATTTCATCGTCTGTTTCTTCCACCACTGCGCCTATTCGACGACCGCGCAGCACGCCAGCGACGGCGGCGTCCGCGGCGCCTGGGCGCCGTTGTTCGACTGTTACCAGGTCGACCTCGTGCTGCAGGGTCACAACCACCTGTACGAGCGCACCGACCCGATCCGCGCGAACGCACCGACCCGCGAGGCGCCCGACGGCTCGACGATCGAACCCGCGAAGGACGGCACCACCTACATCGTCGCGGGCAGCGCGGGACGGCCCCGCTACCAGTTCCAGACCGGTGAGCCGGAGTCCTACCGAGGAAAAATCGTACCGGGCTCGAACGTTGTGCCGAACAGCTATGTCTGGCAGGCCGACGGGACGAAGGCACCGGAGTCCATCAACTGGTCGCGGACCCGTTTCGACGACTACGCCTTCGTGGCTGCCGAGTCCGATCCGGGCCGGCCCGGCGGGTACTCCACCCTGACCATCCGGGGCCTGGACGAGCATGGTCAGGAGTTCGACCGGGTGGTCCTGCGCCGCGCCGTTGCGCACGGCCACTGAGCCGCATCCGCGCACGTGCGGCCCGCCGTCGAGGGACGAGCGGGCCGCACGGCCGGGGCAAAGTGGTCCGACGGGTGGTCCAACGGGTGGTCCAACGAGTGGCCCGATGGCGCCGTACCCGTACCCATTCTCGATGTGCGGTGTGGTCGCGGCATGCCAGGCGCGTCCCGCGGAGTGAAACCGCACACCGGCTCGGAGGTGGCACCTCTCCACGCGGCCTCATCGAGGCCCGCGCGGACCACGAGGCTCCTGACCATCGGATCGTGATTTATGTCCCGGTCACGGGTCAAAAGTCCCCGGAATATGACATCTGAGCAACGGCGGCCATCGGTTCGATGCGCTCGCGTGCGGCACGATGGATCGTGGATCCGTGCGGCGAGCGCGAGAGGAACCGAATCGATGGAGCTGATGGAGATGGCGTCGGTGCGAGTCGACGGGCCGATCGCCGGCCAGGCGAGCCTGATCTCGACGTCTTTCGATCTGGCCTCCATCGGCTATCTGGCGGAGGAGTTCTTCGTGAGCGGAACCGCCGACTCCTATGCCGCGACGGGTCCGATCACCTCTGATGGCAGATGGGACGTGGTGGTCGCCGGTCAGGCGCCGTTTCGGACCCGTCTCATCGTCTACCGGCCTGCCGACCCGACCGCCTTCAACGGCACGGCCGTCGTGGAATGGTTGAACGTCTCTGCCGGAATGGACGCCGCCGCCGCATGGCTCACGACGCATCGGCATCTGCTCCGCGCCGGTTTCGCCTGGGTGGGGGTGTCGGCGCAACGCATCGGCATCGATGGGATCGACACCGCCGAAGGGGCCGGTGTCGAAGCGAGGGCCGTTGCGGACGGCGGTATTGCGGACGGCGGCGATGCGGGCGAAGATGGTGCCGGGGAGCAACGCGGCACCGGTTGGTGGCCGATCGTGCCGTCGCTTAAGAGCGCCGATCCCACCCGTTACGCGATTCTGTCCCATCCCGGTGACGCGTACAGCTTCGACATCTTCCGTCAGGCCGGGGAAACCGTGCGTCGCGGTCTCCTCGATCACCTTCGTCCGGCGCGGATGATCGCCGTGGGCGCATCCCAGGCGGCGTTCTTTCTGGTGACCTATGTAAACACCATCGCGGCGCGGGACGGTGACGGCGGTGACCGCGATAGGAGCCGTGCCGCCGGCGGTGGCCATGGCGGTTTCGACGGTTACCTGATCCAGGGCCGCCCGGGGACCACGGCGTCCCTCGACGGTCGGGGCGGCCCGACCCTGGCCGGGGATGTCCGGCTGCGCACGGACGTCGCGGTGCCCGTGATGGTCGTGCAGAGCGAGACCGACGTCGTCGGCGTGCTTGGCGCCGTGGGCGCCCGCCAACCCGATAGCGACCGGTTTCGGCTCTGGGAGATCGCCGGTGCGGCGCACGTCGACACCTACACGCTCAAGGCTGGTTTCCGGGACGACGGTGCGCTGCCTGCCGCGGAGCTGGTACGCCTTCTGGTGCCCAGCGCCGCCCCTTTCGGCGTCCCGTTCACCGCCGCGATCAACAGCGGACCGCAGCAGCACTATGTCGCCCAGGCCGCGATTGCCGCGCTGGACGACTGGATCCGTTATGGTGTCGCGCCCCCGTCCGCGCCCCACCTGCTAACCGCCGCGACGGATCCAGCGGTACTTCTCCGTGATGCGGACGGCATCGCCCGTGGTGGCGTGCGCACTCCCTGGGTCGACGTTCCCATCGCCGTCCTGTCCGGCCTGGGGCAGAACCCCACCGACGCCTCCGCCATCTTCGGCTCCACCCGGCCGCTGGATTCCGCCACACTCGCCGCCCGTTACCCCGCCGGCGCCGCGGACTATCGCGCCGCTTTTACCCGGGCCACCGACGACGCGATCGCGACCGGATTCCTGCTCGCCGAGGACCGTGAGGAGATCCTCGCCCTCGCGGCCGCCAGCTACCCAGGCAGGTAGCGGTAGCGCGGCTTTAGCAAAGTGGTAATGCGGCGGTAGCGTAGCGAGCGAGACAGCGGACATCGGCCGCCGGGCCCGGCTACCCCTGTTCCTGGCCGGCGAGCAGGTGTAGCGCGAGCCGGGGACAGGCATCCGCCGCCCGACGAGCATGCTCGATCAGCTCCGTGGAGACGGTGATTTTTCGGGTCGACTGTCCGGTCGTCCCGCGAGCCAGCGGATAACCCGCTGGATCGCGGGTCAGCAGCTCGGGTAGCAGCTCGACACACCAGCCGCGGCCGTCACACGCCGTCCAGTCGATCCACAGCCGGGCCGGGCCGGCTGCCGCGCCGGCGTTTGTGGTGTTCATGGCATCTGTGGTGTTCATGGCATCTGTCTCCCCTGTGGATTCTTCGTCGACGTTGCCTGGTCGGGATGGGTGTGGTCAGGATGCGCACGCCGAGCCGAGGCAGCGGCCCTCGGCGTGCGCCCGGATATCGTCGACGAACGTGCGCAGCGCACTGTGCACGAGGCGGGCCGCGCCGTCCGGGTGGTGGCACGCGCCGCGACCGGCGACCAGGGCGGCGAGGCGCAGCGCCCGGATGGCGGACTGTCCCGGATCGCCAGCCCCCTGCACCGGGCCGCCGGACCCGCCATCCGTTCGGGCCATCCCGGCCACGGCGTCCGCAAGCTGGGGCAGCCCGCTGACGCATGGCCCGCACTGGCCAGCGTTCTGCGCGGCCAGGTACCCGACGATGCGCGCGGTCTCGACGAGCCCACAGCCCCGGGCCGGGAGGACGGCGACCACTCCGGTGCCCGGTGCGGCACCCCACGGCGCCAGCGCCGCCCGGGACATCGCGATCGTCGCTCCCGGGCCGCCGGGCAGCCACGCACCGCTGTAACCGCCGACCCGGAAGGCCCCGACCTGCTCGGTGAAGCCGCCCGCGAGCTGCGCGAGAGTGCCGAGCGGGGTGCCGAACGGCACCTCGACGACACCGGGCGCGGCGACCGCTCCCGTCACGGTGGCCAGGAACGTGCCCGGTTCCTCGGCGGTCCCGACCGAGCGGAACCAGCTGGCTCCCCACCGGGCGATCAACGCGAGGTGCGCGAGTGTCTCGGCGTTCTGCACCAGGGTCGGACGGCCGTGGAAACCGGCCTCGGCGAGCGGTTGCCAGTGCGCGCGCGGCCGGGCCGCCCCTCCCTCCAGCGCTGCGATGACGGCCGATGCCTCCCCGGCGACGAAGGTCTCCGGCGCCTCCCGGATCTGGACGGTGAACCGGTCCCAGCCCGCGGCCCGCCGTTGGGCCAGCGCCCGCCGGACCGCCGTGACCGCCGGACCGGGTTTGAGATAGACGAAGGCGTCATCGGCCCCGACCGCCTCCGCGGCGAGCTGCAGGCCGTCGAGGACGAGGTGGGGCGCCACGGTGAGCAGGGTGACGTCCTTGGCGCTCTCGGGTTCCCCTTCGGCGGCGTTGGCGACGACCACGGGGTGCGCGCTGCTGCGGTACCGGTCGGCTCGGTGCCCGGCGTTCCGGTGCTGGCTGCCCCGGTGCGTGCTGCCCCGGTGCGCGCTGCCGGAGTGGCTGCCGTCGAGGCAGGTGCCCTCGGCGCTCGCGGCGAGTTTCCGCCAGGTGGGGAAGGCCGCGCCGCCCCGCCCGGTCAGCCCGGAGTCGTGGATCTCCGGAAGTAACCGCCCGGGTCCGCCGCGCCAGGGCAGCGGTCCACACTGTCGGTCGTGCGCGGCGAGGTCGGACGCGGCTGCGGTCAGCAGCCGTCCGGCCGGGACGTGATGCGCGGGGAGGCCGCCCGCGCCGGCCGCGGGCCGTACCGCGTGCATGGCCGCGGGCCAGGGCTCGCGCCCCCACCCGGGCTGGGCCTCAGGGGAGCCGGCGCGGCCGACGTCGCTGGTGCCGGTGGCGATGCTGGTGCCGGTGGGGATGGACGGTTGGGCCGCTCCGGTGGCAGCGCGGATGGTCATGTCTGCTCCGATCTGGGGGTCATGGTTGTGGGCGCCGCCGGTTGGTGTCGCGGGCTGGGGGGCCGGTGTGGGCTGGGGGGCCGGTGTGGGCGGGGGAGGATCCTGAAGGAGGGGGAGCAGCGCCAGGCCGCGGATCCGGCGACGGCGAGCGCGCAGGCCATCGCGACGGCTCGCAGCCACGGCGTGCCGGCGTCGGTGCCCGAGCCCAGGCCGTGCGAGAGGGCGAGTGGCCAGGCGCCGTAGGCGGCCCAGTGCACTGCCCGCCAGGCGCGCACGCCGAGGCGCCGGCGGAGCAGACTGGTCACGACCACGGCGATGAGAAGGTCGGCGGCGACGGTGCCGAGCCCGACCCACAGCGGTCGGTAGCCGGCGCCGAACGGCAGGACCACATCCGCAATGCCGAGCTTCGCGTACGGGTCGAGCAGCAGCGTGCCGATGTGCATGGCGAGGAGCACGACCGCGAGCAGGCTCGCGCCGCGGTGCACGGCGCCGATCGCGAAACCGGGCAGACCCGCGAGGCCGCGACCCGAGCGGGCCACGATGCCGAGGACGACCGTCAGGGTGAGCAGCAGCAGGCACGTGGTGCCCGTGCCCCGGGCGGCGTACCAGAGGGCTTCGGTGCTCATCGGCCGGAACCTCTCGGCCGTGTCGCCGATCCAGCGGACGTGACTCGGGTTCCATCCTCGGCGGGCGGAGCCGTCTCGGCCCGGTCTACCCGGACCCCGGCCACTCCGGCTCCGGCCACTCCGGCTCCGGCCACCTTGGCCCGGCTCGGGGCGGGCCAGCCAGCGGTCGTGACGATCGAGCCGTCCGTGGCGACGAGCCGTGCCGGCATCCCGAGCCGGCGCAGCCAGCCCACCGCCGCGGAACCACGGACGATCGCGGCGGTGCTCGCCGTGTTCGCGTCGAGGCAGCTCGCGGCCGCCACGGTGGCGGTCCGCCAGACCACCGGCGCGGGCTGGCAGGTGCGCGGATCCAGGATGTGGTGCAGGAGCCGCCCGCCGCGCCGCCACCGCCGCCCGAGGGTGCTGGACGTCGCGACCGCGCTCCCGGCGGCCAGGGTGATGGTGCAGGCGGGCTCGCCCGGGCGGTCCTGGACCCGAATGCGCCAGCCGCCCTCCGGCGCGTTCCCGGCGGTGGCGACATCCCCGCCGAGGCTGACCAGCACGCCGGTGTCGAGCCGTTCGGCGACCAGAGCGGCGCAGCGGTCGGCGGCCTGCGCCTTCGCCGTCGCTCCGAGGTCGAGCCGCGCGTCGTCCGGCAGCGTCAGTGTGTTCCCGGTCAGCCGGATCCGCTGCCAGCCCGGCGCCGGCCGGTGCACCACCCGCAGCCGCGGACCGTCCGACGGCAGCAACGTGATGTCCCGGTCGTAGCCGAGAGCGGCGAGCGGTCCGCCGACGGTCGGGTCTACGTCCCCGTCGGTGCGCCGGGCCGCGAGGAGCGCCGCACCGACGAGGTCTGCCAGTAGCGGGCTGATCCGTTGCGGCGTCCCATCGGCGTGATCGAGCTGGTTGATCTCCGCATCGGCCCGGAAACGACTGGCGACCTCGTCAACGGCCGCGAGATGGTCCACGACGATCTCCCGGGCGGCGGCCAGTGCGCCGGGCTCGGTCACCACGAGCCGGGCGGTCGTGCTCCACACCGACCACTCGACCGCCGCTGCCGCGCCGGGCATCTCAGGAACCACCGGTCGACGCGTGCGTGGGACCGTCGGCGCTCCCCACCGTCGTCCCGCCCGACCAGCCGCCGGACGAGGACGCGCTGTCGGAGGTCGACGATGAGGTGGATCCGTTACCCGAGGTCACCGAGCTGTCGTCCGTCGTCGAGGACCAGGTGGCCGCGGATGCGGAATGCTCATGGGCCAGCACGCCGAAGCCGATGGCTCCGGCGGCCGCGACGGCTGCCAGTCCGGCGGTGACGGGGCCTACCCGTCGGATTCCCTGCTCACGTGTGGCCATGGCCGGTGTCCTCCTACCCTGCCGGCGCTCCGGGAGGAGCCCCGTGACTATGAGGGTGGGAGTCGGTCCTGTGTGTTACCTGTGCGTCACCTGTTCGATTGCCGAGGGCGGAACACCCCACGGGCGTGGGGTGGACTTGATGGTGCTGCACGAGCGGACCGACCGGACCGGATCACCCCCACGGGCGTGGGGAGGACCGGTGCAGGTCTTGGTAGACGTCGGGGATGCCGTCGTGGTCGCGGTCGGCGGTCTCTGCTTCCTGGAGCCGGCGGTAGACGCGATTGCGCAGACGTAGCACGACGGCGGCGAGCAGGGCGGCGAGCAGAGAACCCGTCAGGACAGCGATCTTGACATGGTCGTCACGTGCGCTGCCGCTCCCGAAGGCCAGTTCGCCGATGAGCAGGGAGACGGTGAATCCGATACCGGCCAAGACCGCGAGCCCGAGAACGTCGGTCCAGGTCAACCCGTCGTCGAGGGTGGCGCGAGTGAAGCGTGCTACCAGGAAGGTAGCGGCCATGATCCCCAGAGGCTTGCCGACGACGAGACCGAGCACGACACCGAGGGCCGCCCGGTCGCTCAGCGCCGCGCTCAGTCCGCTCAGGCCATCGACGGTGACTCCGGCGGAGAAGAACGCGAAGATCGGCACCGCCACCCCGGCCGACAGGGGCCGCCAGCGGTGCTCGAAGTGCTCGGCCAGCCCCGGTCCCGCCTCCGGGCCGCCGGCACGGGTACCGCGGAGCACCGGCACGGCAAACCCCAGCAGCACGCCAGCCACGGTGGCGTGCACGCCGGAGGCGTGGACCAGTGTCCAGGTCGCGGCGGCCAAGGGCAGGAGGAGCCACCACGAGCGCACCCGGCGCTGGACCAGCAGAGTGAACAACGCCAGCGGCACCAGCGCGCCCAGCAACGGGAGGATCGACAGGTGGCGGGTGTAGACGACGGCGATGATGACGATGGCGAGCAGGTCATCGACGACCGCGAGGGTGAGCAGGAAGGTCCGCAGACCGGACGGCAGGTGCCGGCCAATGACCGCCAGCACCGCCAGCGCGAAGGCGATGTCGGTGGCGGTCGGGATCGCCCAGCCCGCTGAGGCGTCACCGCCGACGTTGACCAGCGCGTACAGCACGGCCGGAACGGCGACACCCCCGCAGGCGGCCAGGACCGGGACAGCGGCCCGCCGAGGGTCGCGGAGGTCTCCGGCGATGAACTCGCGTTTGAGTTCCAGCCCGGCAACGAAGAAGAAGATCGCTAGCAGGCCGTCGGCGGCCCACTGAGCCAGGGTGAGGTCCAGGTGCGCCCAGGACGGGCCGAGCTGGTAGGACAGCATCGACTGGTACGACTCTGACCACGGCGAGTTCGCCCAGCCCAAGGCCAGGACCGTCGCGGCGAGCAGCAGCCCGCCACCGATGGCCTCCCTGCGTAGGATCTCGGCGATCCGGCGAGCCTCGGGCCACGACCTGCGGTCGAACAGGCTGAACCGGCGAGACGGAACTTGGCCCACGGCGGTGCTCCTCACCAAGGGGTCGGGTCACACGTTGCCGACCAGACTTCCCGGCGCACCGAACCCACCGTAGCCGAGTCGGCGTTAACATGCCCCCCATACCAGCCGAAACGGCTAGGCACACCCGGCACGGGGCCGGCAGGGGACCCACCCACCCCGAAGCACTGCCTCACCACGCCGGCTACAGCCTCGCCGAGCAGGCGGTGATCCCGACGCCGAAGAACGCCCTCCCCCTCGCACGGCTGACCAGCAGCGACCTCGTCGAGGACAAGGTCAGCACCTGTCCCGGCGTCGAATCCGTCCGCGTGGTTTGCTGCTTCGTCGACGCGGACAGCTACCGCTGGCTCGACCGCACCCGACGGCACCCGCTAGCCGAGAAAGGAAGCCGCCGGGACGGCTCGTTCACCACCAACGACGTCCGTGCCATCCTTGCCCACAGCATCCCCGTCGCCGACGGCGATTGGCGTCGACCTCCATCTCTCACATGATGGCGTCCATACCGAACCCGGGCGGTTCGCATTTGCAACTGTGCCCCGCCCGGTTTCTCTCGTTCGAGCCGGGTGCGGCTTCACTAGCCTGGCCGCGCAAGGTCGTGTATGATGTGAGGTATTACTACTTCGATATCGTGACGACGTCGGAACGCAGCGGGGCGAGGGCCGCTCCGATCTGGCCGGTGGTTTCCGTCGGGACACCGAGGCCGGTCAACGCCGCGAGCAGATGGTCCACCACCGCGTCGAAGTGGGCGTCGGTGAGGCCGAGCGTGGCATGTACCGCGGCCATGTCCCGACCCCGGTAGACCTCGGGACCACCGATCACCGCGGCGATGAACGCTCGCTGGTGTTCCTTGAGACGGGGCAGGTCCCGGTTGGCAAAGAGGGGTGCAAGAACGGGATCGGCCGTCACCCGGACGTAGAAATCGTCGACCGCGGCCTGTACGGCCGTCGCGCCGCCGATAGTGTCGTAGATACTCATCAGAGGTCTCGCTTTCGCAGGAGAGGACCGACCGGAGGTCGTTGACCATGTTTGTTACCGTGGCTGCACTGGTACCCGTCCGCCAGGTTCACTGAACCACGGGCACAATTTCCTTGAAAGAGTCTAATGTCCGCGCGGCAGAGAAAGATGGCAGGCGAACGCGGGCCGTCCGGCTCCTTCCGCTCGCGTGTGGGCAGAAGCTTTACCTGTTGAAGGACGGCTAGGAAGGAGCGCTGTCCTCCTCGTCCGGCGCGAGGAAGGCCCTGGCGAAGATCCGCAACACCGAGGACCTGTGGACACAGGTCGTGGCACTACCGTGAACCCCCCGGGTTCGGGGGCCATCGGCACGACGATCACTCTCACGGCGGCGGTCAGCCGGTGACTGGGGCGTCAGCCGGTGACGGCCCCGGTGGCCGTGTCGACGACGGACACGTCGTTCCCACCGAAGTTGGTGACGTAGACACGGCTGCCGTCGGGAGCCACCGCCACTCCGAAGGGGAGCACGCCGACTCCGATGGCGGCGCTCACGACACCCGCGAGCGGGTCGACCACCAGCACCTGCCCAGTTCGGATGCTGGCCACATAGGCGTGGATGGTCATCTCAGCCCGCATCCCGACGGTCGATGGACCACGACCGAGCGTAGTAGCCGGAACGGCAATGGTTGATCAAACCAGCCGATCGTCGATAGCCGATCTTGCTCCATCTCGAATCGGAAAGACCCAGATGGAGAACGCTCCGTATTCCGTATTCCGCGGCGCGGTGGCTACGGGCAGGCCTGGCGCTGCCGGGTGCCGCGGCTGCCCCCCACGAAACTCACGAAGTTCGTGGGGTTCAGCGGCGAACCGAGGCGGTAGCCGCGGTTGAAGCACGAGTAGTTGTGGACGTTGTACGACTGCATGTGCACGTGCTCGCCGGTCCAGCAGCCGGCATCGCGGGGAAGGCCGGTGGCCACCGCGCCGACGGTCGAGTCCCAGCGATTGATCCACTGGCCCACGGCGAGGTTCGCGGCGGGAACGAGGTGTCCGTAGGTGACGGAACCTGTCCGGCGCTCGTTGACGTAGATTCCCACGTTCACAAACTTTCCGCCGCCGCCGTAACGGCAGGCCTCACCGATCTGGTCGACCCGGGTGGCCACCGGGTAGCCGCCGGCCTGGGGCGCCACGAACACCTTCACCGCAGCTCCGGGAGCGGCGGATATGTCGCCGGACCAGTCGCCCTGGTCCTGGTCGTGGAACAGGAAGTGGTGGGTGGCCGGGTCGGAGGTCCAGGTTCCCGCCACCGGGGCACCGACCCAGACCTCCGGATCCGGCGTGGAAGCGGACGCGGCCGACGGGGCGACGAGCGCGACACCGGCGAAGGTCAGTATGCCGACCAGCGCGGCCGCGGCCGAGCGCAGTATTTGCGGAACTGTGCGCATGAGTGAACTCTCTCGCTCGCTGGGAACCGGGTAATTGCCGATGAAAAGCGATGTGAGCTGACCGGGTGGTGCGTCCCGGCGGGTGGTTGCGCCTGGTTCAGCGGTCGTCGGAGGAGGGCGCCACCGGCGGTACGGTGCGGCTGGCGGCGGGCTGGTCCGCCGGAACGCGGCGAAATCCGCCGCGCTGGTCACGTTCGAAACGGACCGTAGGCGGGGGCATCCGACGCGCCAGCCAGACGGCCAGGGTGACCGGCCAGAAGCAGACCAGGACCATGCGTGTCGCGAACCATCCGTACCCTCCTTCCAGCTCGGACGGCCCGAGCTTCCGCATGGTCGGGAGTCCGGCTCGGGCCCGGACGACGGTGGCTCCGACAACAACGCCCACGAACCACAGAAGGAAAACGATGGCGCCGCTCATGATGAATCTCCTGCTTCTTCTTCCGGATGATCTGAAAGGCGAGAGGGTGCCGTCCTCCTGGCCCGGACGGACGGGGCTCGGCGGAGTTGGGCCGGCCCGCTGCGTGGGCTCGCCCATTAGGCGCTCAGCCGGGTGACCAGGGCGACCACGGTTACGGGAAGTCGTCCGATGGCGCTGGCCGCCCGGACGTAGGCGGCGGAGACAACGGTCAGGACGAACGGCGTGACCGGGCTTGCCTGTACGCCGTAGACGTCGACCTGGAAGCCCCGGTGATTCGACCAGTTGTAGGCGCCCACCAGCCCGTAAGCGACCGTGAAGAGAGCCATCAGGACGCCGAAGAGAATCCAGGGCAGCGCGAAGATGACTCCGGCGGTCTCGGCCGAACGCCGGCGCAGGCCGGCAGTCACTGCCACGACCGCGACCGTCAGTGATCCCCACACGTGGTAGGCGTGCACCGAGTCGTTGTGGTTCCAGGACAGGAACGGATGCAGCCGGGGGCCACTGAGGGGGATGTTCGCGAAGATCAGGTAGCTCGCCCCGTAGCCCATCGTGGAGGACAGCGCCACCCAGGCGACCAGCAGCGCCGCAGCGCCGAGGACCGCACCGACTGCGGTCGCCCGGGCTGCCCAGCCGATCTGGAGCAGGCGCCGCACCTGCCCACTCACCCGGCGCAGGCCTCGCCGCCCGGCGTTCGCCGTGGAGATCCACGAGTTCACCAGGAGGTAGAGCTGGAACAGCAGGACGATCAGCGCCGCCGGACCGAAGATCTTTATCAGGTAGGTGAGGGCGAGATCGTCTGGTGTGGGGAGCTGGTGCAGGAGATCCACGGTCCGGATGCCTTTCCTCGCGTCGTGGCGGACCCGACGGGCGGCGGGTCAGGTGACCGTCCGGCCGTTCGGTGACCGGGCGTCGACCGGTCGGTCGGCACCAGGCGGTGCGCCCGCGAAACGTGGGCCGCTGGTTGGGATTGACGGACGGCTGCCTGTGAACACGGCACTCGTCGGCGGCGGCCTGCACCGTGAGCACCGGCGGCGGACGAAAACCCCGGCGTTTTCCCCGCGCTGGTGGGCGGCCGGCCCGGTGCCGCCCTCCACCGTCCGTCAGTGCCTGTGTCAGGGTCGGCACTGGTAACGGCGCCTCACGTCGGGAGATGAGGTCGGCAGCTATGGACGTCGCACGGAGACCTGGGCTCGGCACGGAGACGGGTCCGCTCGCCTGGGACGGGTTTGCCCGCGTGGATTACGTCGACCAGACCCCGGGCCGGCGCGGGCGCGGCCGTCTACAGTTCACCCTGCTGACCGTGGAGCAGACGATGGAGGCGGACGTGCGCCCGGGGCTGCGGGTCGCGTTCGTGGCCGACGATCCGGACGGGCCGCCGGTCTTCATCGGTGTCCGGACCATGGGACGGCGTATCCCTGGGGATCTGCGCGAGCTGCTGGGGGCGAGTGTCGTGTCCGTCGCCGAACAGGTGCTCGCCGGGCCACCGCGCAGCCGGTGGGCCCGGCTGGATCTGCGGGTCCTAGATGCGCTGGCCCTGGCCTGGGCGCCCTACCGGGAACAGGTGCTGGCCTCGCACAGGGCCGCCGCCGGCCAGGAATCGACCGCGACCACAGAGCCGGATGCGGACCTCCCGATCGACGCAGCTGATCGGCGGCCGCGGTCCGGCTCGTGGGACGGCGGGCTGTGGGCGCTGCTCGCGGTGGACGAGCTACGCGATGCCGACGTGGACCTTCCCGGGGCCGCGAGCCTGGGAATGATGGGCGGCAACTCCGGCCTCGGGCCGATGCACGCCACGGACGGGCCCCAGCAGCGCGGGGACGATCCGGCCGAGCCGGGCGGGGCCTCCGATCAGTCGGCGCACCGCGCGGAGGCGGCCCGTGGCCGCTGGGAGATCCCACGCGACCTCGCCGGGCTCGCCGGCATCGAACGCACCCTGGACTGGGAGATCCACGCCGGGGAGGTGCATGTCGTGGCCCGCCGTCGCCCGGAAACCTCCGTCGGCGCCGTCGGCGGCCAAGGGGACTTCGCCGCCTGGCCGAGAACGGTCGAGGTCTCGTTCGACAACGGCAGCGGCATCTGGACGCCGCTTGCGCCGCACCCCGACGGAACGCTGCGGGCCCAGCTCACGATCACCGTCGTCCTGGCGCAGCTGCCCGCTGTCCGGGTCCGGGTGACCGATCCAGATGGCGCAGGGCCGTGACCTGCCCGTCAGGGGCCGCCGGCGGGCACCGGGCCGCCGCGGGCGGCGCCACGCTCCGGCATCGACACGTACGTACGCCGCATCGGCAAGGAACGCGGAGACCATGACTGACCTGCCCGACCGTGCGCAGCTGGAACGCGCCGCGCGCGCCGTCCTCGCCCAGCTCGACTCCTACGACCTGGACCGCGTCTTGGCGAGCGGCAACGGTCTCGACGACCTGCTGCACCGGATGGTGGTGCGCGCGGAGGAGGTCTGCGCTCTGTGGCCGCAGTCGATCCCGCCCGACCAGCACGAGCTGCTGGCGCTCTGCGTGCTCACCCGCACCCGGGGCAACGAGGGCGTGCACATCGTCGCAGGGCGCGCGGCGAGCTGGTTGCGGACCTATCTGCAGGTGCCCGGCCTCGCCGTCCCCGCCGCGTTCGTCGTGGCCGAGAAGGATCCGGTGCCACTCATCCGAGCGATCGACCAGGCGTACCGGGCGGGAACCGCCCTGGCCACCGAGCGCGCGGAGTGGCCGCTGCACCTGACTCTCGTCAGCGCCGTCGCGGCCTGCCAGCGGCCGGACCCGGCCGGCCCGCAGCGCACCACGGTTGAGCTGGCGGCGCAGATCCTCGACCGTGGGATGGAGCTCGCCGCCGCGTACGAGGCCGGCGACACGCCGCTGCCGGACGTTCCCCTGCCCGTCGTCGGTGACCGCCGCTTCCTGGTGCAGCTCGCGGCCTATGCTTGCGCCGCGCGCGAACTGCGCGAAGACGGCGCGCGCGGCGAGCCGTTGGCCGAGGTCGCCGCGTACGTGCAGGAGATCGCGCAGTGGACCCGACGGGAGATGTCCCGCCGCCGTCGACACCGGTTCGACGGCAACGAGGGTTTCGACGCGGCGATGTACTTCGCCGCCGCGGCAGACATCATCGACCGCAGTGCCGACCGCGATGGCGATGAGAGCGTCGGCAGGCCCGGTGGATCACCCGCGGCTGGTGCCGGAGCTGCGGTGCAGCCGCAGGCCGACGTGGTCTTCCGACGGCTCACCAGAGGTCTGGGCCGTGGCTGGCTTACCGCGAACAAGAAGATCGCCTCCGTGCAGCTGGAGACGTTGCCGCCGGCGCTGGCGCCCGGGGACGACACGCGGGTGCTGACCCGAATCATCGCGGTGGACGCGTTGGCCGACCGGGTCCTGGGCGTGCTGACCGCCGGCACCAACCGGGCGGACCGTGCGGTGCTGGCCAACTGGGTGTGCGGCTCGCGGGCCGTCGACCAGTTCCGGGTCGGCGGTGATGACGACCTGTACCTGCTACTCTCCCGGCTGCGCCGGGTGATGCTCGCCGTCGCCGACCCGCAGGCGAGCCCCGCGCGGCCGCTGGAACCGGACGCGGCGGACGTCGCGGCGATGAGAACTGCGCTGCGCCGCCGGATCGCGGCGGCGATATCCCTCGACGCGGGTCGCCTCGACCCGCAGGAACTCGTGGCGGCGGCACTGCCGCCGCTGTGGACGTCGCGGCAGCCGGTGATCCGCGCGCTGCGGGCGCAGATCAGGAACAGCGCGGACTGGACGGGCCCGCGGTCGGCGCTGCGCCGGGCGCCGGAGATCCTCGCGGCCCGCGCCGTGCGCGGCCCCGGCCAGATCACGCGCGACACCATCGAGCCTCAGCACGCCCCGACCGGCCGCTGCATCACGTTCGACCCTGCCAACCTGGACGCCGCACCACGATGCGGCACCCGGGCCAGCCGGCTGGAGGTGGACCCCGCCGAGATCTGCCCCGCCCGGCCCTGGGGCGAACCGGGCCGGGTCGACAGCCGGGCAACGATTGGTGATTTGTTCAATCTGAGCGTCGCCTCCGTCCGCGGCTACCTCAACCGTTATCGGGAGAACCCGGACCGCTGGGCTCCCCTGATCGAGGCCGACCAGCCCTGAGCGGCCCAGGCCCGGGTACGCGCTCAGGCGCCAAGGTGGACGAGCCCGGCCCAGGCGGCCGGGTCAACGAAGGGGAGCCACGCGTCGTCCACCATGGCCGCGGCGACCGGGCCGGGCATTGTGGCCGGCGCCGTCCGGTAGGGGTCCAGCGCCCAGTCCTGGGCGGCCTGCATGGCCTCGGCCGGTGAACAGTCCTCCACGACCAGGTTGTGGTGCAACACGAACATCATGGTGGCCGTGTACCTGTCCGGCAGATCCCACAGAGAGCCGTACACGGTGCGGGCGCCGGCGGCGAGGAACGCGGTCGCGATGCTGAACGCCTCGTCGTAGTCCGCACCGGTGACGTTGGTCGAGCAGGCAGCGAGGAACACCCGCTCGACGCGGGTGGCGGCGCTCTGCTCGGCCAGCAGCTCGCGGGCGGTCAGCGGCCGTCCGTCGGCGAGCTCCAGATGCGACGCCGCCGGGTCCGCGGGGACGGCGAAGCCGTGGCACGCCAGGTGGAGCACTAGGCGGCGGGCGCCTGGCCGGCGCAGCCAGGCGAGCACCTCGGCCGGCGTCCCGTCCCCGGACGCCCCCGCGCCCGCCACCGTGGCCGGTTCGCGGCCCGACCGGGACGGCCCCCCGCCCAGCAGCATGGCGCGGGGGTAGAAGGCCGATGGTAGATGCCAGGCGGCGTCACCGGCAGGGTGGGACGCCGCGCCCACCGGATTGCCGACGATCAGCACGTCGCCGTCGGCAGCGGCGGGCATCGCGACCGTCCGGCACAACAGCCGGGCCGAGGGGATGTAGGACACCGTCGCCCGCTGGGCGAGCCGGGTGCCGCCGCCGGTTTGATGACCGGGCGCCTCGACGTCCAGCACGGCGGCGTGCCAGGGCACTAGGCCGAGCACCCCCACCGAGGTGATTACGAAGGTCGGCCAGGTGGTGTCGGCCGCGACAGCCGAGACCCGGTCCAGCAGCACCTCGGCGATGCGACCCGCCCACTCGGTGAGCTCCGCCAGCGCAGCGCGCCACGCCGCCAGCGCGGCGCGCGACGCCGCGAACGCGGCCGCTGGCTCGGCCACACCCTGCCTGGCACCCTCACCGCCTGCAGCCTGGCGCCAACCCGCGTACGCCGCCAGGTACCGGCCCATGGGGGAGTCGTCGGCGCTGACGAGCCCCGGGTGCTCGACATGTTCCACCGGTCTGGTCCCGTCAGCCGGGATGATGATGATATGCCCGGGCCGGTCGACGCCGGGGACCAGATAGACGAGTGCGTCGGAGCCGTGCGTGCCCACCGCTGCGCGGATCTCGCCGATGCTGGGTGGAAGCAGCAGGCTGTCGGGTCCGGCGGCGGACTCGCTCAGCGCCGCCAGCACAGCCCGGCGCAGCGCGGACCGTTCGGCCCCGTCGGCGAACCAGCCGGGGCCTTGCGCAGCCGGGTCGGCCTCGGCCGGTTCGAGGCCTGCGGCTGCCCAGGCCTGCGCGAGGTCGGCATGCCCAAGCTCACGCAGCTGCTCCGCGGCCGACCGGGTGGTCACCGCCGCGTGCAGGACGAGGCCGCGGCCGGCCTCCACGGCGGTCACCAGGTCGTCGCGGGCCTGCTCGTCGCCGCCCCGCAGGTCCTCGACACACCACTCCAGCACCACCCGGGCATCCGCCGCCGCCCCGCGGGCGACCTCCAGCGCGTCTCGGGTGCCCGACTGCAGCAGCACGAGCCAGGCGTGCCCGCGCAGGGCTCGCAGCGCCAGGCGGCGACCTCCGGGCAGGTCGCCGGGCTCGCCGCGCAGTCGCCGGGCGCGGGCGGCGGTCATGACGACCATCGGCCACATCGGGTGGTCAGGACCGTCGAACCAGTCCAGGACCGCCTGGGAGCGTGCCACGGCGAGCCGGGCGGCGGACCGGTCCCCGGTGACTCCCGCGAACAGCTGCCAGCCGTGGGCGAACAGCTGCGTGCCCATGGCCCGCGGGGGTGGCGGTAGCTGCGCACTGCTGTCGGCCCAGGCCTGGTCGGCGTCCGCGAGGCGGGCGCGCAACTCGGCGAGGCGATCCGCGGGCGCGCCGGCTGAAGTCGCCGCGATGATGCCGGCGATCACTTCCGCGGCCGCTGCCTGCGCGACAAGGGCGTCGCAGCCCGGGAACGCGGCGAAGACGTCGGCGATCTCCCGGAGCTGACCGACGTCGAGGCGCCGGCTGACGTCGAGGTACTGGCTGACCTCGATGAGGTGACCGGGCTTGCCCGTGTCGGCGGCAGGTGGCTGCAGCCTGCCCCGAAGGCCACCGCCCAGAACCTGTGCCAGCGACCGGGCCAAGACGGACAGCAGCTCGACGGCGGTGCGGGCGCCGTCGGCCGGCATGCCGACCAGCAGCATCTGACCCAGTCGGGCGAACAGGGAGATCGCCGTGGCGCTCGGGTCCGCGGAGGTCCCGACCAGCTGCTCGGCGGCCTTCACCCGGCCCAGGTCGCCGGAGAAGCCACCGGCGACAGCGGAGATGAGGGAGAACAACGCGGCGGCGTCGTCCGAGTGCTCGGCCGTGCGCATGGCCTCGGCGGCATGCTGCAGGCCGAAGTCCGCGCCGGGCCGGGGCCCGGTGCCGAACATGGCGCGCAGCAGACTGGTCATCGCCCGCATCGCGGCCCGGCTGCTCGACCAGCCCTGCGGCGGGTCGGGGTGCGCGTCGGCGTAGCCGAGCAGGCGGTCAAACCTGTCCCCGGCCAGCGGGAACGCCTCCAGGCCCTCCTGCACCAGCCGGCGGGTGATCTCGTTCCCGTCGACGATGAGGTACTGCAGCGTGAGAATCTCCATGGCCACCGTCGCGCGGATCTCGGTATCCAGTTCCGGCCGGTCGACGATCTGGTCCGCGAGTGCCAGCACGGCGCGGATGTCCGCCAGCAGCGCGTCGTCCACGCCGCCCGCGCTGCGCCGCTGCTCGCGCAGCCGGTCCGCGACGAACACCAGCGCTGCCGGCGCGAGGAGCTCGGCGGGCTGACCGTGCCGTACCGCCGCGGTGAAACAGTCGACCGCCTCGTCGAACAGGGCGTCGTCGTCATCGAGCCGGCTCCACGCCCAGTAGGCGTGGCCGAGGCTGTCCCAGGTGTCGGCGACGTTTTGGGCGCCGCCGATGCGGAGGGATTCGCGCAGCCAGTGGACGGCCTGGGCCCAATCCCGGGTGGTACCGCTCTGTTCGGCGCGGTCGAAGACGAGCTCTGCGTAGTCGGCCACGATGCCCGGGTCGGCGGTGCCCGCGGTGACCATGGGCGCCAGCAGGTCGAGCGCGGTGTCGCGGGCGGCCGGCACCGCGTCCTGCTCGTACCAGACGATCAGGAGCGCTGCGTAGCCGAGTAGGTCCTGCGGACCGAGCTTGCCCGCGTCGGCCAGCGGGGCGAGCAGGCGCATGGCGGCGTCCCGCTCGGCGGGATCGCGACCGTTGACGTAGCGCTCGCCGTGCAGCGCGCCTTCCATGGCATCGAGTTCGGCAATGCTCAGGGACGGGCGGCCGCCGGGCCGGGGCGCCGGCCAGCCCCGGCGCCACCACAGCACCACACTGTCCCAGCTGCCCAGATCCGCCTGGGCGAGCTCGCCCTCCCACTCGGCGATGAGCATCGCCAGGCCCGGCGCGCCGGAGTGGCCGGGCGCGAGGTCATATGCCTGAGCCAGCAGGCCGACGGCGGCCCGGGCGGCAACCGGGTCCCCGTCGCGCTCCGCGGTGGCCAGTAGATCCAGCGCCGGGCCGACCAGCGCGTCGATCTCCAGATTCAGGCCGTCCACAGCGAATCCCCCGATGCCGACCAAGCTGTCCAGTGCTGGCGACGAGCCGCCCTGCGGCCACCCGTCGCTGCGGGCGCAGCGTATATGTGCCGTGTGCCGTGTGCCGGTCCGTCAGGCCACCCCGACGAAGCCCATCGCCGCACAGTCGGGAGACGATCATGGCCAGGTGGAACAGGCGTAGGCGGGACGACGGCGGCGGCGCGGCACCTCCTGGCACCGGCCGACCGGCCGCGGGCACCGGCGGGCCGGCGCAGCCCGTTGCCGGCGCCCTGCCCGCCGACGTCGCCGGCCTGATGGCTCGGCTCGGGCGGTACGAGTTCGCGCCGGCCGCCAGCGACGAGCCCGATGTCTGGGGCGACCTGCAACGGCCGTTCCTGGCGTCGGCAACCGCGGACGCGGCCGGTTTCGCCGCGGCGCTCGCGCGCGAGGTGGGCCCTGCGGGGGGCTGGGCGCTGGTCGGCGCCGAGTCCCTCCTGCGGAACTTCGCCGACGGGGCCACCCGCCGGGCCATTCCCACCTACGTGGAGCTTCTCGATGCCAGCATCGACTTCCTGCGGGCCTCGCGGGTGCCGTTCGGGCGGCTCATCGGCTTCTACACGGAGCGATGGGCTGAGCGGGGCGGGACCGAGGTCGACTGGCTGCCCGGCAGTGGGCACGACGGACCGTTCCCGGGTGCGGGACCGGGCGGTACTCCCGCCGGCTCGCCGGACTGGTCGCAGGTCAGTGTAGTCCGCGCCGAGTGGCCGCTGGACCGGGCCGGCATTGAGGCGGACGTGGCCGCCTGGGAGCACGGGGTGCAGCTCTACGACGCCCACGACGACTACGCCACGATGATGCGGGCCGGCATGATGCTGGCCCGGCTGCTGCGCCACCACCTTCACGGCCGGGCGGTGCTGGATGATCCGGTCCTGGCCGTCACGACGCATCACGTGCTGTTCGCCGCGCGGACCCCGCCGCCGGACGGGGTCACCGTCGCGCAGCACGCGCTGCGGATGGCGCGGCTGGGGCTGACGGTGATGCGCGCGCACGGCTGGCAGTCTGCTGAGTTCGGCGGTGACGGGACGCTCGCCGAGCCGTTCTTCACCGGCGGGAACCGGCTGCTGCTGACCGCCGCGCTGGCGTCGGGCGGGCGGCCCGGGGAGAGCGAGCTGCGCCGGTTCTTCGGCGCGGACGGCACCCTCGACCGCGCCTAGCCGCTGCTCGGCGCGGTCGAGGTCCGCCAGCGCCGCGAGCGCGGCGGCCAGGCGCTGCGGGTCGGTCCCGAACGCCTCCACCGCGCTCGCGGGGATCATACCGTCAGCCGCCAGCCGGAGCACGCGGTCGATCAGCCAGGCGGCCGGGTCGGCTCCGGCCGGGCGGTCGCGCAGCGCGGCCAGGACGATCTCGTCGAGATCCTCGGCGCCGGACTCGGCCGGTCGGGCGAGGGCGCTGTCGGCTGCGGCCGTCCCCAGCGGCACGTCGCCCTGCCGGGGCCGGCGGCCGAGTGGGCGGTCGATGTAGCGCTCCCACCAGGTCACCAGCTCGCCGTCGCCGTCGCGCACGCGCCGCCCGCTGCGACAGTGCCGCTCGATGCCACCCAACGCCGCCGCGACGCGGTCGCGGTGCTCCTCAGGCGAGCCCCCGAACTCCGCGGCCGCCTGCTCGGCCAGCCGGTACTCAAGCGCCGACTGGCCTTCCAGCGGCGCCGGCCGGCCCGCCTCCTCGACCAGATACTCCAGCACGGCGCGGTGGTACTCGTCCGGTAACGCCCGGGCCAGCTCGCCGACTCGGATCCGGTCGACACGGGCCTGAGCACCCTGAGCCAGGCGGTGGCGCCGGATCCACTCGAACTTCGCCCTGGTGCGCCAGTGGGCGCGGGCGGCGGCGGCGGGCCGTTGCGCGGGTCGTTGCGCCAGATAGCGGCTGATGTCGACAAGCACGTCGACGACCAGGTCCTGACACACGCAGCTGCCACGGACGAGGGCCTGCTCGCCGACCTGGACCGGCGCCACGTCGCACACCCCAGACCGGGTCATCCGGTGCAGCTTGCGCCGGAACCCGGCGGTCTCGCCGAGAAGCGTGCAGACGATCTCCATGGAGATTGTGACTACAGGTGTCTGAATGACGGCTTGGGGTGACATTCGATCGTCCAGTGTCGTCGAGCCGCCACCAGCAAAGTCCGTGAGCATGCCGGCTTTCTAGCGGAAAATGGTAAAACTGTCTATGATTTTAGTGACTCGCGAAAAAAATCTGCCAAGTGGAGGCAGGGTTCGGCGACTACGATCGGGATGCTGCGGGGGCGGGCGTTGGAGCGGGGATGAAGGAGGAGACGGTCGTGACCCTGTTGCCGGCGGTGGTGCCGCCGGTGCCGGAGACGCGGGCTGAACTGGTAGCCGCCCGGCTGGCCCGGAAGGTGGCGCCGCTGTTCGGAGTGCCCTGGCCGGACACTCTGGAGCCCAACCCACTCGGGCGGATCACCTGGGTCACCGACTTCACCCGGGTCACGCTGTCGGAGATCGCCCGCGGCGCCCCCCTGCCGACCCGTGCGCAGGCCGCGCAGCTCGCGGGCGCCGCCGAGCTCGGCACCCGTGGATGGGTGATCCTCGATCGGATGGCCGCTACCGCGAGTGGGGCGACCTTGCCGAATGAGATCGCCAACGCCACGCTCAACCGATTCGGCCCCGATACGAAGGCTGCGGTCGTCCTAGTGGCGGTCAACCGCCTGCTCGATCCGCTCCGGGCGGCGCTCACCGAGGTCCTGCCCGTGCTGGCCTACCAGGACGGCAGCAGGCTGATACCCGACCTGCGGCTTGCAGCCTGGGCCGCGGTGGTCGTCGAGGTTTTTCGTTCCCAGCCGGCGCTGGTCGCCGCGGGCATCCGCGCGCGTGCGGTGCAACGTCCGTTGACCACCGCCTGGGAGGTGCCGCTGGCCCCCTCCGCAGCAGCTGAATCGCTAACCAGATGTGAGATCAGCGCACCGCGGACGACGGCCTCGCCGGTCCTGCCACGCGACCTCGACCTCGTCGACACCACCCTGCCGGGGCTGGCACTGCCGGCGGCGGAGGGGCCCGTCGGCCAGCAAGCCGCGCACGAGCTGGTCGCTGGGCAGCTCCTGCATCGCCTGCTCGACGTGGGAACCCTGCGCGACACGAGTCACCTGTGGATCTCCGCCCGGGGCCCCGGGCAGCTGGCGCTGGAGGCGCTACTCACCCCGGACTCGATCATTGACCAGTTCGTCGCCCAGGCGCTGCGGGCGCTGCCGCCAGTCGACGGCGGGCCGGTCGACGCGCGACTGCCCGCCCTTCCCGATGCGGCGGCTCTCGCCCAGCGGCCCTTGGCCACCCGGCGCACCGCGGCCATCGCGCTGTTCGGCGCCGTGCGCCAGGTACTCACCGACGCACAGGCCCGGGAGCGCCTACGCCTCGACGCCTTCACCTGGCTGGGCCAGGCACACGGCTGGCTGGCCGGTATCCTGCCGGCGGACGATCCGGTCCGGGCCGTCGCCGGCTGCCGGGCCGACGTGCTCCGGCTCGACCTCGTCCGGTACGACGCGGAGCGGGACAAGCGGGTGCTGGTCGAGGCGCTGATGGCGTCCAGCCAGTACTGCATCGACCTGTTCGAGCGGGGCAGCCTGGACCGCGGCGCCGCCGCGGAGATTCTCTCGGCCGCCAACCGGCAGCTGGACACCCTGCGCCGGCTGGCCGAGGCCAGCTGCGGGCCGCCTGCGGACGGTACCCCACCGGCCGGGATACTTGACGACCATGTGCGCCGCGGGTGGCTGGTCTGGCTACGCATGGTGGAAATCGACCCGGCGGTACTGACCACCGGTCCGCTCCCCGACCTGCTGGCTCACCACTTGCACAACTACGCGACCTACCTCGCCAGCCACCCGTACTCGTCCGGCGATCTCACCCAGGCGGTGGACTTGTTTCGGGACGTGGTGCTGCCCGCCCGAGCAAGATACGTCGCCCGCACGGCCGTCTTCGAACCGCTACGCGTCTCGCTCCAGATGGCTACCGCAGCGACGACGGGCCTCGCGCGGCTGGCGCGGGCTGCCGGCCACTCGGCACAGGCCCGCAACTGGGCGGCCCTCGGCCACCTCTGGATTAACCGCGCTCTCGCGGATCCCGGTACGGCCGCGATGCTAGACGAGGCCACCGAGTCGGCATGCCGACTCGCACTGCAGGCCGTGCCGGCACTCCTGCTCGCTGTTGAGCTGCAGGTGAGTCCCGACGGCGTCGGGACGGCCGCCGATCTCGCCGCGGTCGACCGCCTGCTCTCCTCCGCCCGCCGGTGGATCTCCTCCTTGCCCGGGCCGTTCGCCCGCCAGGACGAGATCGATGCGCTGGCCGCCCGCCGCGAGCAGCTCCCGACCACCTGAACCTCCCGCACCGACCTGGGTGACCTCACCGTCCACCGGAATACTCGCCGACCAGCCGATCTCGGAAAGAACGAGTGGGATGGTACGTTCCGCCCCACTTGATCACGCAGAGTGGCGGTATGGCCTGTTGGCGTTCCTGGTTGGCAAAGTCCTGGATCGGCAAATCGGACAAACTAAGTTATGAATTTAGACGGCTCGCATCTCTGTGGTCACTCATTGTCGCGGAAGGGCGCGACCGGTCCAATGGAATAATAACGCCTCTGGCTCAGCCCTTCGCCCGCGTCGGCGTTTCTCTTATGTTTGCAATAACTCCTATGGGGGGGTAAAATTCGCTGTTACAATAAGTAACAATGGCAAAGATGGAAGCACGGAATATCGCAAACGCCTTTATTGAGCGTGCCAGCCAAGATCAGGGCGAACGCGGGGTCATCACTCCGCTGAAGCTGCAGAAAGTTTTGTATTACGCGCAAGGCTGGTATCTGGCGTTTAACAACGGAAACCCGCTGTTTGACGACAAGGCGTACGCCTGGCAGTGTCCATTCAGAGGTGACGGTCCCAGCACCTCTGTGTTGATGTTGATTTAGGTAGCGACCGCGAGGCCGTCCGGTTCGGCGAGAGCGGCCCGGGGGGTGGGTAGCCAGGGCCGGCTGGCGAGCAGCATCCTGATCGCGTCGATCGGGCGGATGCCATGGTCGCGGGTGGAGACCAGGTAGGAGCGCACGCGCAGGTACCCGGCGAGGGTCGTCGGGGTGTGCCAGTAGCCCGAGACGGCCTGGTGCCGTTTGGGAAGCCTGATCGACTGCTCGGCGGCGTTGTTCGTCCAAGGGATCTTGAAGTCGGTGAGGAAGAGCCAGACCTGGTCGGCCTTCGCGGCGAGCCGGCGGGCCAGGACCAGGCCGGGATGGTTCTTGCCGTCCTTCCAGGGCCGGGACATGTTCGCCAGCCGGCCGACCTCGACGTCCCGGTCGAACCGGGCCCGCAGCCCGTCGATCACGTCCTGGTCGAGGCGGGTGCACCCGGCAGCTCGGGCGGCGACGACCAGGCCGTTCGCCTCGCGGAACAGCTCGATGAGCTGGCCGGCCCACTTCTGGATGTTCGGCGCGAGCATCAGCACCGCCCGCAGAGCTCGGATGAGGTGCTGGCAACGGAGCTGCACGCCGGCGACCTGGGTGTTGTACTGGTGCCAGCCGGCGTAGTCGTCGCGGGTGAGGTAGCCGGTGTAGCCGTCGAGGACCCCGGTGGCGTCGATCGCCTCCGACGAGCGGGAGGGGATCGCCGCGTATCAGACCAGCCCGGGCCACGGGGTCCGCAGCGCCAGCAGGTGCGGGGCGCCCTCGGTCGGCCTGCCGGTGGCCTCGTCGAGGTCCCTGCGCAGGACGTTGACCAGGGACTCGTCACCGCACAGCACCGGCTCGGCGCGCAGCGCCGCCTTCATCTTCTCGTCGTAGCCACGGGCCGCGAGCGCCTCGGCGGCGCGTTGCAGGGTCCGCGCGACGAAGCCGGTCGAGACCGCCGTGCCGTACATCCCGTTGAGGACCAGCGCGGTCCGCGCGAGCGGGACGTTGCCCTCGTTGCCCAGCAGCACCACCGCGCCGCCGATCAGCGGCCCGTAGCACACCGAGCCCGCCGTCGCCCACGGCACGTCCGGCACCCTCGCCGCCGTGATCTTCCCGCAGCAGCCACACCGCCTGCGCGGCAGCGCCCACTCGGTCGTCTCGACCCGCGGCTCGGGCACGTCGCGTACCTGCGTCCACATGTCCGCCAGCACCTGCCCACCGGCCAGGCCCGCCTCGCACGACGAGCACCCGGTCGGCTCGTCCGCCCGTAACCGGCGGTCCGGGGCCGGGTCCCCGGGGCAGCCCGGCACCCGGGTGACCCGGCTGCCCGCCCGGCTTCCTGTCCTTCGAACGGACCCGCTCCGAGGCCGGCCGGACCTGCCGGCCCCCGGCCTCCCCGTCCCCGCCTGCCGGATCGTCGTCACCCTCAAGGCGCGGCAGTCCCTGGACACCTCCAAGCGGGTTCGGCGCAAGCACCTCGCCATGGCCCAGGCCGGCATTACCG